>DAOQRQ010000133.1:0-7797 GCA_035355815.1 Ferruginibacter sp.
CGTGAATAGCCAGCAGAAAAGTAATAAGATGTTGTTTCATTGGCGCCGGAAAGATTCAGGTTATGATCCTGTGAAAATCCCTGGCGATAAACATAATCAGCCCATCTTGTGTCAATGGGTCTTCCGTCCGGCCCATTGGTCATATTAAACCGGTTGGTAACGGGGTTTAAATTCTGGTTGTTTGCCACAGCCGAATTTTTAAAATCGGTATACTGTTGTGCATTCAATACTTCAGGGATACCGTAAGCGCTGGTAAAACCAAAGTTTGCATTATAGGCAACCCTTGCTTTTCCGGCTTTTCCTTTTTTAGTAGTGATGTACACCACCCCATTGGCTGCACGGCTACCATAGATAGCGGTAGCAGCGGCGTCTTTGGCAATATCTATAGATTCGATATCATTGGGATTGATGCTGGATAATGCATTACCAGCCGCACTGGTTGAACTGAAGTCGCCGGTAGGACTTGGTACGCCATCAATCACGATCAATGGATAAGAGCTCAGTGAAATAGAACTGGTTCCCCTGATACGGAATACAGGAGGCGTATTTAACACCCCGTTCGGAATGGTGATCTGCACACCGGCTGCCTTTCCTGCCAATGCCTGGTCAAAGCTTTGTACCGCTTTGTTGGCCACACTTGCACCCTTGATCGTAACAAGGTTACCGGTAACCTCCTTCCTTCGTTGGGTACCATAACCTACCACCACCACTTCTTCCAGTTTGGAATCTTTGGCCCGAAGGGTAGCATTCAGCACCGTTTGGGTTCCTACCGTACGGGTAAGTGCTTCATAACTAACATTGGTGAAGATCAGGCTTTTTACAGCAGCGGGGAGGGATATGCTGTAGTTCCCGCTTTTGTCTGTTTGGGTTCCTTGTTTTCCATCAGAACTTGTAACAGTAACTCCTTCTATCGGAGTTCCTTTTTCATCAGTGACTTTACCACTGATGGTACGGTTCTGTCCGGCTGCAGTTTGCATAATAACAAACACAGCCGATAAGATTAAGATCAGTTTTCTCATTTGCTTAATAGTTTATGACGACAAATATATACCAGAATCCCGGTAATTATCAAATACAAGGACAAGTTTGTTCGGTTTTTAGCTGCTTTTCTACGCCTTCAAAATCAGGCTGAACGACGCTTTGCAGATGGTTTTGGAGCAAGTGCCAACAAAAGAACCGGTAACAAAACAAGGTTGGTGAGTGTGGCAATTAACAAGGTACCCGATGTTAACCAGCCCAATGCCTTTGTTCCTCCAAAACTGCTGCCGCAAAAAATTACAAACCCGGCGATCAGCACCAGGGCTGTATATACAATACTCAGCCCCGTGTGCCGGATGGTAACGCTTACCGTTTCAGAAATATTGTTGTTATAGATGGGCAATTCCTGTTTGTAGTTTACCAGGAAGCGGATGGTGATATCGATGGCAATTCCCAAGGCCACACTGAAAACCAGAACGGTAGAGGGTTTCAGCGGAACCCCGGCCCAGCCCATGATACCGGCTGTTATTACCAGGGGAATGAGGTTGGGAATGAGTGAACAGAGCAGTATCCTGACAGAGCGGAACAGGTAAAACATACAAAGGGCGATCAGTAAAAAGGCCCAGAAGATACTTTCTTTAAGGCCATTTACTATAAAGCGGCTTCCTTCCAAAAAAGTAATGCTGGTACCCGTCAATTGTACTTTATAAATACTGCTGTCGAACAATTGGTTGGCCCTTTGTTCAATTCCATTCAACAATATGGGCAATTTTTCTGTACCCACATCTGCCATATTCACACTGATACGGGTGCTTTGGCGGGCCGTATCTATAAAACTGCTGATCATTTTAGCCAGGCTGTTCTTATTATTACTGTCGCCTTTTGCCGGCCGCAGGTATTCGCCCACAAAAGCCCCGTCGAAACTGTTTGGCAACAGGTAATTGGCCGAATCGCCTTCAAAAAAAGCCTGCTTGGCAAATTTCAGGCCTTCGGCAACACTCAATGGCCGGTTCATCTCTTCCTTTGAAGATATATACATTGCCAACGAATCCACTTTCTCAAAAACAGCCAGCGCCTTCATTCCTGCCAGCCCATACCGCTTCTTTGTATCAACCACGATCTCCAGCGGCATCACTCCATGAAAATTCTTTTCAAAAAATTTCAGGTCGGTATATATCTTATCTGTTTTGGGCAGGTCGTCAACAATAAAAGAAACACTCTTCAGTTTAAAAATGCCCACTACCGAAAAAAGCAGGCCGGCAACCGTAACAGCATACACCATTTTTTTGTGATGGATCACCCATTGCTCCACCCGTACCAGGAAATTGGTTATCCAGCGGTTGCTCAGGTATTTTGTTTGGGAAGCATTGGGCGCAGGTAAAAAACTGAGCGCTGCAGGCAGTAAAATAAAGGAGATCACAAAGATGACCATGATGCTGATACCGGCCACCACACCAAACTCTTTTAGTATGGCGCTTTTGGTGAGCGCAAAAACGGCAAAGCCGATGGCTGCTGTGAGGTTACAGAACAACGTAACCACACCCATCTTACTCACCATATCTACCAGCGCTTTTCGTTTGTCGCCGTCCTGTAAATAAGAAGTATGGTATTTATTGATGAAGTAGATGCAGTTGGGTACACCGATCACTACCACCAGGCAGGGTATCAAGGCAGTTAACAGGGTGATCTTATATCCGCACAATTGCAGTATACCCAGCGCCCATACCACACCAAAGATCACCACCAGCAACGAAAGCAGCGTTGTGCTGATGGAGCGGAAGAACAATAAAAGGATGAGTGCACTTAACAACAGCGAGCCGAATAGAAAATATTTCATTTCATCCTGTATGCGGTCGGCCACAACGGTTCTTATCAATGGCAGGCCACTGAGATGTACTTCAATATTTGTTTTCTTTTCAAATTCTTTTACTACGGCAGCTATATCCGCCACCACCCTGGTTCGGCCCTTTGAATTTAATATGTCTTTATTGATCCTTACAGCAGCCAGGTATGCATGCGCCTGTGGGTTGTACAGCAGGCTCCGGTAAAAAGGATAATTGTAAAAAACAGTTACTGCACTGTCAAGCGCCGATTGGCTGTTGATGGAGTCGGGAAATATTTTCTCTGCAACTAATTTTTCCGTCAGCGAATCTTTACGCAGCAATACGGCCGACGAAACACTCAATACATCTTCTACATAATTGACCTTTTTCAGTTGCTGATGAAGTTCCCGGTAAGCATTAAAATTTTTTATGTCGAACAGGTCCGTTGTCTGAATACCGGCAACCAGCAAATTACCGTCATCGCCGAATTTTTCTTTGAAGGCTACATAGTCTTTGTATTTCGGATTATCAGTAGGTATGGCCTTGGAAAATTCGTAACTCAGTTTTACCTGGCTTGCATAATAGCCCATCACCGCTGTTACCGCCAGCAAAAGCACCAGCAGTACCACCCGGAACTTAAGTACAAACTCTCCCAAACGTTTCCACATATATGTTTGATTTACCGTTTTAAAATTCAGCTTTTGCAAAGAACGTTAATTTGAATTGTTCTGCATGAAGTAAGCCGCAGATTGTTTGCTAATTTTGAAACGTACAAATTATTTCCCCCAGGGGAATGGCATGACACATAAAACAAAAGGCATTGTATTACGCAGCATCAAGTATGGCGAAACCAGCCTGGTAGTTACCATATTCACCGAACTGTTTGGGGTGCAGACCTACATGGTGAACGGGGTACGAACATCAAAGAAGTCATCTTCAAAAGCCAATCACTTTCAGCCTACCGCTGTTTTAGACCTGGTGGTTTACCACAGCGACAATAAATCCATGCAGCGGGTAAAGGAATTTTCCTGGTCGGCGCTGTATGAAGACCTGTTGACCGATGTGATCAAGAACAGCATTGCCGCCTATATGGCCGAACTGATGTATAAATGTTTAAAACAACCCGAAGCCAATGCCGATCTTTTTAATTTTTGTGAAGAATCGTTTTTGCAGTTAGACAAAGCAAACAAGACCGTATCGGCAAATTTTGCCCTGTTCTTTACCCTGCACCTGGCCCACTTCTTCGGTTTCCGGATGACGGACAATTTTAACCCGGCAAATATTTTTCTTGACCTGCAGGAAGGGAATTTTATTGGCCATCAACCAGATCACCCGCATTTCATAGAAGGCAACTATGCTGAACTTACTGCACAACTGCTTAAAGTAATGCAGCCGGCCGAACTGGAAGAGTTCAGGCTGAACCAGGAGATCAGAAGAACCTTGCTGCTTAAATACCTGGAATACTATGCACTGCACATCCCCGATTTTGGACAAATGAAAACACTGATGGTATTGCACGAGGTTTTATAAGGACCTGGAGGCTGCAAGCCGTCGGGACCGTAATAAAACCTCACAAAATTCTTCTTGCAACGGTTTTTTTACTAACCCGGAGATCATCTGCCCCTTCAATTAAAACAATCCCCGGTTGTTTTCCCTTTTCAAAACTGCCAAGCATCTTATCCATTTGCAGGGCCCTGGCGCCATTGATGCTGGACCATTTCAATAATGTTGTAAGCGCAAGACCAGGAAAATTTTCCTGCAGTGTTTTTATTTCTTCTAAAATACTCAACTGGTCGTTGGAAGCAAGACTGTCTGTTCCTAAAACAATATCAACACCCTGCTGCATCAGCATATTTACATCGGGCAACAGGTTGCTGATGTATAGATTTGCATTCGGGCAAAGGCAGAAAAAAGTTTGAGGTTTGGGGTTTGTCCTTCGGCTACGCTCAGGATGAGTTTGAAGTTTAATAAATGCCAGGTCATCTTTTCTTGTACAGACATTATGTACCAGTATGAGCGATTGCCCTTTTTTAAAATAAGGAGAAACCGTTTGCAGGCTGCTTTTGCCCGAAGGGTTGAAAAAAGAAATATCAATGCCCATGGTTGCATACATCCGCAGCAGGTCGCCACTGCCTTTTTCAAACAACTCATTTTCTTCAGCAATTTCCTGGTTGTGGATGGTCAGTAAATTATTGCCGGGAAATGCATCGATCATGCGGAACATTTCCGGCGATACAGAATAAGGCGCATGGGGAGCAATGGAATTGGCGGGCAGCGAAGCAGTATATGAATCATAAAGATCAACCGCCCTTTTAAATCTTGCTTCGGCAACAGCAGGCGGAAACCCGCTGGCTTCAATAAAATTATGATACCGCAACCGGCCCTTTGTTTTTTGCGGTATGGTAAGTATGTTATTACAGATATCCCCAACGGCTACAATTCCGTCCTGCAGCATTTCAGTTTCTGCATTTTCAATGGCCGCCAGTATTTCCTTCTCTTCATAATGCCTTTCATTTATCACTGTCAGCACAAAATCAACCAGGCCGGTATGTTTGGGTATATGGCCCCTCATGTGCGACAGCTCAAGATGACAATGACAGTTGATGAACCCCGGGCTTAGCAGGCCGTTCAGTTTTTCTACACCATCTCCAGCCTCCCTTTCTTCAACCATATCAATAACCACTCCCTTTACATCGGTTATTAAAACAGTTTGCTGCAGCAATCCGTACCCGGTAAAAATATGATCCGCTGAAAATTTTCTGTACAAAACGATTGATTGATATATTGTAAATTTGCGGCCTGCCTGTAAAAAGCAGGCGGAATTGGACAAAGTTATGATGTTTGACTTTGTGTTACAGCTGGATATTAATTAACAAAACACAATAAATTCCCCTTTAGGGGACAGGGGTATGTTAGATAAACTGGATGCCATAAAAGGAAGGTTCGATAACCTGGGAGTTGCACTCACCAATCCCGAGATCGTAAGCGACAATAAAAAATTTGCTGCTACCAGCAAAGAATACCGTAGCCTGGAAAAGATCGTGAATGCCCGTAACGAGTATGTAAAGCTGCTCGACGATATTGAGTTTAACAAAGAGGTACTCGGCGGCGATGACGAAGAGATGAGAAGTCTTGCCAAAATGGAGTTACCTGCGCTGGAAGAAAAAAAAGAGATCCTGGAAAAGCAATTGCGCAATATGCTCATTCCAAAAGACCCCTACGATGAAAAGAATGCCATCCTGGAGATACGGGCGGGCACCGGCGGTGATGAAGCTTCCTTATTTGCAGGCGACCTGCTGAGGATGTATTTAAAGTATTGCGAAAAGCGTGGCTGGAAAACAGCCTTACTCAGCGAAAGCGAAGGAACCGTTGGTGGTTATAAAGAAGTGCAGGTGGAAGTAGTGGGCGATGACGTGTACGGAATCCTGAAATTTGAAAGTGGTGTTCACCGGGTGCAGCGGGTGCCCGATACCGAAGCCAGCGGACGTGTTCACACCAGTGCAGCCACCGTAGCCGTAATGCCCGAAGCAGAAGAAATAGATTTTGAACTGAAAGAAAGCGATGTAAAAATGGAAACCGCCCGAAGCGGCGGTGCCGGTGGTCAGAATGTAAATAAAGTAGAGACCAAGGTTTTTTTAACGCATAAACCAACAGGCATTGTAGTGGTTTGTCAAACAGAGCGAAGCCAGCTGGGCAACAGAGAGAAGGCCATGGATATGCTCAGAACCAAATTGTACGACGAAGAAGTGAGAAAAGCAGAAGAAGCCATATCGCATAAAAGAAAAAGCCTGGTAAGCACCGGAGACCGGAGCGCCAAAATAAGAACCTATAATTTTCCGCAAGGCCGGGTAACCGATCACCGCATCGGGCTAACCGTATACAACCTGGATGCCGTTTTAAACGGCGACCTGCAGGAATTTTTAGACGCTTTACAGTTTGCCGAAAATGCTGAAAAGCTCACAATGCAGAATTAATGTTCCCTTAAAAAAATTCTTCAGCGGTTTTGATAAAACAGTAACCGCCTCAATTTAGTTTTCAATACATTTACCTTCTAAAAACTTAACCTATGCTTGAAGAATTATTCAACCTTGTAAAAGGTTCTGCGGGAGATGCGGTGATCAACAATCCCCAGGTGCCCAATGAATACAATAATGAAGTGGTGGCAGAAGCTACCAACACCGTTGCTTCCGGGTTACGGAATATGGTGGCCGGTGGCGGACTGGAGAATATCTTAGCCCTATTCAACAGCGGGGGCGGTCAGCAGGCAAACAGCAACAGCCTGATGAACAACCCCATTGTAAATATGATGGTCGGGCATTTTTCCGGCAAGCTGATGAACAAATATAACCTGGGCGGGCAGGAAGCAAGCAATGTTGCCGGCAGTTTGATACCCGATGTGATCAGTAAACTGATCAACAAAACCAATGACCCGAATAACAGTACCTTCTCTATTGAAAGCCTGTTGAATTCCATCACCGGCGGACAAAGTACACAGGTAGTGCAGGAACAGCAAAGCAGCGGAAATAACGGATTTAATTTCCAGGATTTGATAGGCCAGTTTACAGGCGGTGGCCAGCAGGGCGGTGGCGGCCTGATGGACATAGTATCCAAACTGGCCGGAGGTGCCCAGCAACAACAGCAACGCAATGGCGGAGGCGGATTGATGGACCTGATCAAAGGATTTATAAAATAACCACATTATTTTTCAATTGAACCCCGTCGGATAAACCGGCGGGGTTTTTATTGTATTAAACCATGCCTTTTTGGCCGGGTCAAACAGGCTGTTTTTAGAGGCAATTACATAAAATATCAAAATAATAAAAGCATTTTCCCGTTATCCTATATGGCTCAATCCTTTTAAGGAATGCTTAACAGAAACCGGAAAACTTTTGGCACCTGTTTTGCGTATTTAATAAAGACACTACGAAATTCAAATTTTCTCATAAGCAGTTAGTTTTGGTAACGGCCCCTGTTTCTACGGGGGCTTCTCTTTTCC
>DAOQRQ010000134.1:0-7791 GCA_035355815.1 Ferruginibacter sp.
AGCTCAAATTTCTTTGCGATCTCTTTAAGCTGGGGCAATCTTGCCATACTTCCGTCTTCGTTCATGATCTCCACCAATACGCCGGCGGGTTCAAAACCGGCCAGCCTTGCCATATCGATGGTAGCCTCGGTATGGCCCGAACGGCGGAGTACCCCGCCCTTTTTTGCCCGCAGGGGGAAGATATGGCCGGGCCTTCCCAGGTCTTCGGGTTTGGTATCGGGATTCACCAATGCCTGAATGGTCTTTGCCCTGTCTTGTGCCGATATACCGGTGGTACATCCATGCCCAAGCAGGTCGATGCTTACGGTAAAGGCTGTTTCGTGTAAAGACGTGTTATTTGAGACCATCGGTTGCAACTGCAGTTCGTTGCACCTGTCTTCGCTGAGGGGAGCACAAATGAGGCCCCTTCCGTACATGCTCATGAAGTTTATGATCTCGGGGGTAACGTTATTTGCTGCTGTGATAAAGTCTCCTTCATTTTCCCGGTCTTCATCATCCACCACGATCACTAATTTTCCCTGTTTAATATCTTCTATGGCGCTTTCAATACTGTCTAACATATATCGTAATTAGGGTGCAAAGTTAATCAGAATACCAGAGCATAAGTTCCGGTTTTGGTAAATCTTTAATGAAGAAATTTCTATTCTCCAATCGTGTTCATTTAAGGATGCGTTGCCTGTGTTTTGTATACCTCGTTTTTAGCCTGAAATGCAGCGGATATTAAGTTTTTGTTGCCTCCAATTTTGTTAATAAAAGTTGACAGAATTCGGCAATTATTCGCTTTCTTTGCCTTCGTAAAACCAAACTAATATGAGAATCAAGAAAATTTTACCGTTACTGATCACTTTGTTCGCCATTCCGGCTTTGCTGAAGGCGCAGGTAACCACCAGTAGCATATCGGGTACCGTTAAGCAATCAAATGGGGAGGCCCTGGCGGGAGCAACCATTGTTGCCATACACACACCATCGGGTACCAGGTACGAAACCGTTAGTAACAAGAGCGGTGTATTTACCATGCCGGGTCTTCGTCCGGGTGGGCCTTATACGCTGAGTTGCCAGTTCACCGGCATGAAGAAACAGGATGTTGAAGACATTACACTTACACTGGGTGATGCTTATACCGTTACTTTAACCATGGTTCCCTCTTCTACTACCCTTACCGAAGTAGTGGTTTCGGGTGGGAAATCGGCTTCCAATCAAAAAACAGGAGCTTCCACCAACGTGGGTCAGCGCCAGATAGTGACCTTACCCACCATTACCCGGAATATCACTGATTTTACCCGTCTTACCCCACAGGCAAACGGAAATTCCATTGCCGGAAGAGATGGCCGCTATAATAACTTTACAGTGGATGGCGCTAATCTGAACAACAACTTTGGTTTAAGTACCGATCCGTTGCCAGGTGGTAACAGCCAGCCTATTTCATTGGATGCGATCGAAGAAGTGAGCGTGAATATTGCCCCATCTGACGTACGTCAATCGAACTTTACAGGCGCCAATATCGCTTCTGTTACAAAAAGCGGTACCAACGTTTATAAGGCATCTGTTTACGGCTATTACCGTGACCAGAGTTTTATCGGTACCCATGTGGCCGGTTTAAAACTGGCAAAACAGCCCGATTCAAAAAGTACGGTTTATGGAGCAAGCGTAGGCGGCCCCATCATCAAGAACAAACTGTTCTTCTTCGTGAACGGTGAATTAGAAAAGAGAATAGCCCCGCCGTTAACTTCTTTTAAACCAACCGGGGGTTCGGGCGGCAGCAATATCTCACAGGTAAAGCTTGATTCGCTTACCAAATTCTCTAACTACCTTAAAAATACGTATGGCTACGAAACCGGCAGTGCAGATGGTTTGCCCAATGCCGAGATCAAGAACTATAAGTTTCTTGCCCGTATCGACTGGAACATCAACACCGTTCATAAACTCACCGTTAAGTACAGTGAAATGGTGGGAGATGATGACAGACTGATGTCGAACAGTGTACCCAATGGCGCCAATACCGGTGTAAACACCTGGACAACCAACCCCCGTTTTGGAACCAATGCCATGACTTTTGCAAATTCGCAATATAGTTTTCATGACCAGGTGCGTACCGCAGCCATTGAGTTGAACAGTAACTGGAGAGGCAGGTTCTCAAACCAGTTCATCGCAACCGGTACCAAGATACGGACCACCCGCTCTACCCCAGGTGGTGTTTTCCCATTCATTGATATCATGGGCGACCCAACCAAAAGCGGAGTAGCTGCTACCTATGCAGGCGGCGCCAAGCAAAACTACATGAGTGCCGGCCAGGAAAATTTCTCAAACAACAACGATGTTAAAAACGACATTTATAATTTCACCGACAACTTCAGTATCTATTTAGGTAAACATACTGCTACCATCGGTGGCTCTTACGAGTACCAGTATGTAGGTAACATGTTCATGCCTGCTTCGCAGAGTTATTATGCATTTGGTTCACTGGAAGAGTTCATGAACCCGGCTTCACACCCGATCGCTTATTCTTATACGTTCTCCAGGATTCCCGGAAAAGAAACCGTTTATTCTGCAGAAATGAAGATCGGCCAGCTCGGTATCTATGCTCAGGATGAGATCAATGTTACACCACGCCTGAAAGTTATTTTAGGTTTGCGGGTAGATAAACCGATCTATCCAACACAGCCGCTGGAAAACCCGGCGATCACTGCACTGACCTTCCCCGACAGGAATGGCAGGCCTACCAATTATTCAACCGGCATGTGGCCAAAATCAATTTTATACTGGGCGCCAAGATTTGATGTACGCTGGGATATGAATGGCGACAAGAGTATGATCGTTCGTGGCGGCTCGGGTGTATTCACCGGAAGGATCCCCTTTGTTTACCTGACCAATATGCCTACCAATAGTGGTATGTACCAGGTGAGCGTTGTTGCCAATGCAGCCCAATTGAACCAGATCACCTTCAACCCTAACCCAACTGCGTGGGCTTCTTTGTTCTCTGCCCCTGCACCGGTTCCTAACTCTGCCGGTTTTGTGCTGATCGACAAAAACTATAAATTCCCGCAGGTATGGAGAACCAATGCTGGTTTCGACAAGCGTTTCGGAAAAGGCTGGACATTATCAATGGACGCCCTATACACCATGGATCTGAACGCAACTGTTATGCGTAATGCAAACCAGATCGCTCCCACCGGAACCGTGAACCTGGGCGGATCAAGCAGGCCAAGTTTTACCAATACATCTACCGCTACCCGCAGGCTGTATAATGCTTATGCCAATGCCATCGTGCTGGAGAATAACAATGCCGGCGGATCATTCTCTTTCACTACCCAGGTTTCGAAATCATTCAGCAAAGGTTTTTATGCATCACTGGCGTACACATTCAGTCATGCCATGGATGTAACGGCTAACCCCGGGTCAACTGCTTCCTCAACCTGGCAGTTTAATGCAACCGGTGGAACCCAGAATGATAAAGTACTGGCTCCATCACTCTTTGCCGTGCCTCACCGCATCGTAGGTACATTCTCGTACCGGAAAGAGTTCCTGAAACACCTGGGTACAACCGTATCTGTCTTTTACGAAGGTTCTCAGCAACAGGGAGGCCGCTTCAATTATATTTATGGCTCTGCAGGCGGTACTGCTCCAACAGGGTTCAGCAATACAGCCGACATCAACTACGATGGCAACAGTTCCGACCTGATGTACATACCAAAAGATCCAT
The DNA here is from genome assembly GCA_035355815.1 of Ferruginibacter sp. GTDB lineage: Bacteria > Bacteroidota > Bacteroidia > Chitinophagales > Chitinophagaceae > Ferruginibacter. The sequence goes on from DAOQRQ010000134.1 coordinate 3,701, forward strand.
CACAGATCACATTCATTCCGTTGACAGTTGGCTCCGGTGCTACGGCAGTTACCTATACTGCCCAGCAACAAAGCGATGCATTCTTTGCTTTTGTTGAACAGGATAAATACCTGAGAAAACACAAGGGAATGGTGGCTGAAAGAAACGGTGCTTTATATCCGTTCTATCACAGGGTTGACCTGAAATTTCTGCAGGATATCTTCACCAATATCGGATCAAGAAGGATGACCCTTCAGTTCAGCGCCGATTGCCAGAACTTCCTGAACCTGTTGAACAAAGACTGGGGGCTTCGTGATTTCTTTGTAGTGAACAACCCATTGAGGGCTACCAAGAACGCAACCACCGGTGAAGTAAGGTACCAGCTGGCTACGTATACACCAAACGATGCACCTGCCGGTTCAAACCCGATATTGGTTGATAAAACATTTATCAGGAGCGCCTCTACTGCAAGTACATGGTCGCTTCAGCTGGGTCTGCGTTTGATCTTCTAAGCATCATACAAACACTCCATAAAAAAGGCCATCCGTTAATTGCGGATGGCCTTTTTACTTTATTTACTTCTTACTTTATTTACTTACCTGCCTTCGCCATCACTTCTTCCCCACCCCCATTGCAGAAATTCGGGAAAGGCCTTGGCCCAGGTTGGTACATCGTGTTTGCCATCCTTTAGTTCTGTGAACCTAATCGCTGTATGGCGGTCGTATCCCTTCTTAACCAGCTCTTCGATCAAACTGACGGTATCGTCTATCGAATCGATCACGCCGTTATTATTGCGGTCGGCTGTTTCATCCAGGGTTCCTACTTCAAAAAAGAATTTGAGCCAGGGAGCAGGGTGCTGTTCTTCCCTCACCTGCCGGTGCATGATGCGGTCGGTATCCTCATTAAAACCGGCGTCATCCTGGTCTTTATCCCGCCACCACAGCGATCCGCTGAAAATACCTGTCTTCACAAATTCCTGCGGATGGTTCCATACAATATCCAATGCACATAATCCGCCCAGGGAAAACCCGGCAAAGGATTTTTCACTGAACAGATGAATGCCCGATGCCACCCGTATATAAGGAAGCAGTTCTTCAAAAATAAAACGGTTATACAGGCCTGCCCGGGCGCCACGACCTTTATAGTCGAGCAGTTTTGCCGTACCGTATTCATTCTTGCGGTCTTTGCCGCAATGAATACCTACGTAGAACACATCCTCAAGGGAATCGCTTTCATACAATGTTTCCAGTATCTCCTCAAAGTTCATTGTGCGCAGATCCTGCCCGTCGTTGATCAATAAAAGCGGAGGGATGCTGTTGGCTGAAAGGCGTGCAGGAATATAAAAGTCTACAATAACTTCCCGGCTAAGATGTACAGACTGGATCAGGTGTTCTTTTACCAGGATAGCGGCTGTCTTTTGTTCTGACATATCGCCAAAAATAAGAAAATACCCGGTATAAGTTAAATGCAAATGGCGCTTATCCCTTCTTTTTGGACGGGCCACCGGGCATCTAAACATAATTTGTTTTATTGCCGCCGAAAAAATATATTTGAACAGGTTAAAATATCAGACACATAAATACAAAAACTTAAAACTGCTTTTATGAAGAAAATAGGAGTATTGTTCGGAAAGGAAAGAAGTTTCCCGGAAGCTTTTATAGCACGTGTAAACAGTAAAAAAGTAGAAGGCATTGTGGCCGAACCCGTTCGCATTGATAAAGTGATGCAGGGCGAACCTTCCGGCTATGCAGTGATCTTTGACCGGATATCGCAGGATGTTCCTTTTTACCGGGCATTTTTAAAGAATGCAGCCTTATGCGGAACAACCGTTATCAATAACCCTTTCTGGTGGAGCGCCGATGAAAAATTCTTCAACAACTGCCTGGCTACAAAGATAGATGTGCCGGTTCCTAAAACAGTGATACTTCCTTCCCGGGACCTGCCTCCCGATACCAGCGAAGAATCTTTTTCCAACCTGGCCTATCCAATGGACTGGGAAGGCATATTCAGCTACATCGGTTTCCCGGCATATATGAAACCATTTGCCGGCGGCGGATGGAAAAGTGTTTACCAGCTCAACAGCATTGAAGAATTCTTTGAAAAGCATGCAGAGACAGAACAACTGGTTATGATGCTGCAGGAAGAGATAAAGTTTGAAGAATACTACCGCTGCTATTGCATTGGCGGTAAGTATGTACGCATCATGCCCTACGAACCCCGCAATCCGCATCACCTGCGTTATGTGGCCGATTTTAAACCAAGTCCTGAAAGACATAAGCAGATGGAAGATATTGTGCTGCGGATCTGCGGTTACCTGGGTTATGATTTCAATACGGTGGAACTGGCAGTGCGGAACGGCGTGCCCTATGCCATTGATTTCTGCAACCCGGCCCCCGATGCCGATGTAAAAAGTGTTGGCCAGGAAAATTTTGACTGGGTGGTTGAAACAGCCGCTACCTATGCCATTGAAAAAGCGATGGAACATAAGGATGGAAAGGACAATCTTACCTGGGGAGAATATATCAAGAGAAGTTCAGCGAAGAAGAAGCTGTATTGAATTATCAATTGATAATTAAAAATTAAAAATGTATTTGACTGACTGGTCTCTGCCTTTAATTCTTAATTCTTAATTTTTAATTCCTAATTTTTAATTCTTAATTGTTTTACATGTCAAATCTATCTTACAAACATTTTACGCTTGGCGTGGAAGAAGAATACATGGTGATCGATCCCGAAACCAGGGAATTGAAAAGCCATGAGCAGAAAATAGTGCAGGAGGGCCAGAAAGTAATTAAAGACAAGGTGAAAGCAGAAATGCACCAGGCCGTGGTGGAAGTAGGTACCGATATTTGCCAGGACATTGATGAAGCTTTTGTGGACGTAGGCACTCTTCGCAAAACCATCAGCGGCATCGCCGATGAGCTGGGGCTTTGGGTGGGTGCTTCGGGTACGCATCCTTTCAGTCATTGGGAAAGCCAGCTGATCACCGATCATATCCGCTACAGCGAGATCGTGAATGAACTGCAGGAAGCTGCAAGAAGCAATCTCATTTTCGGCTTACACGTGCATGTGGGCATGGACAACCGGGAGATGGCCATTCATATCGCCAATTCGGCCCGCTATTTTTTACCCCACATTTATGCGTTAAGCACCAACTCTCCTTTCTGGGAAGGAAGGACCACCGGGTATAAATCATTCCGCACCAAGGTATTTGATAAATTCCCACGCACCGGTATCCCGGATTATTTCGACAGTATAGAAGCATACGACAATTATGTAAAGCTGCTGGTTAAAACAAACTGCATTGACAATGCAAAAAAGATATGGTGGGACCTTCGTGTTCACCCCTTCTTCAACACCGTTGAGTTCAGGATCTGCGATGTACCCATGACCGTGCAGGAAACCATTACCATTGCCGCTTTATTCCAGGCTGTTTGTGCCAAGATCTATAAACTCCGGAGCCAGAACCTGAATTTTATGATGTATTCCCGGGCCTTGCTGAATGAAAATAAATGGCGGGCAAGCCGCTATGGGATCGATGGCAGCCTGATCGATTTTGGTAAGGAAACAGAAGTAAATACCCGGGTGCTCATTTACGAACTGCTGGATTTTGTAGACGATGTTTTAAATGACCTGGGCAGCCGCCATGCCATCAGCTATGTACATAAAATGCTGGAGCAGGGTACGGGCGCCGACCGGCAACTGAAAAAATTTGAGGAAACCAAAAGCCTTGTCAATGTGGTGGACCTGATCCATACCGAATTTTTACGTGGATTGTAGTTTGAGGGAATGGTTAAAATTCCTATCTTTGCCGTCCGAAAAAAGAGCACTGTCCTGTGCCCTGTCTTTCGGGGATAAAGTTTGAAAATAATGGCTGCGTAGCTCAACTGAATAGAGCATCCCGACTGTGGTCGGGAAGGTTTTAGGTTAAATCCTGACGCAAATTGAAATAATTGATGGCTGCGTAGCTTAACTGAATAGAGCATCCCGACTGTGGTCGGGAAGGTTTTAGGTTAAATCCTGACGCAAATTGAAATAATTGATGGCTGCGTAGCTTAACTGAATAGAGCATCCCGACTGTGGTCGGGAAGGTTTTAGGTTAAATCCTGACG
>DAOQRQ010000135.1:0-7768 GCA_035355815.1 Ferruginibacter sp.
AAATCCAGGCCCAACTCCGGGTGATGACCCCCCTGCAATAACAATTGATCACCCCCATATTTCATGGTCTCCTCTATCTTCTTTTTGTACGTATCTATATCGGTGATATACGCCTCTTCATGGCCGGGTATGCGGTAGAAGTTGCAGAACTTGCAGTTGGCGATGCAAACGTTGGTGGTATTCACATTACGGTCTATCTGCCAGGTAACTTTTCCGTGGGGCACCTGTTTTTTGCGTAATTCATCGGCCACAAACATCAGTTCGGTGAGTGCTGCATGTTCAAAAAGAAAAATGCCTTCTTCTTCGCTCAGGAACTCAAAGGCCAGCGCTTTCTGAAACAGGTCGTTTATATTCATATGTTCGGTTGTGTAATAATTGGCAAAAGTACATCCAATAGGTTGTAAATTCGAAAAGCGATATGAGAAAGCTTTGCTATACCGTTTTATTCTTCTTCCTGTTGCCCGGAGCAAGGGCGCAGGAATTATTGCCCCAACCCGAAGCCAGGTTTATCACCAGCTTTCCCTTTCACCAGTTCAGCGGGGGCGTAATGGTTGTTCGTGCAAAGTTTGCCGATATACCCGACAGCCTGAATTTTATACTGGATACCGGCAGCGGCGGTATCTCCCTTGATTCGGCCACCTGCGAAGATTATAAAATACCCATCCGGGCAACCGATACCAGCATCACCGGTATTGGCGGGGTAAGAAAGGTTTCTTTTGCCTTCGACAGAACGCTCTACCTGCCCGGGTTAAGAGTGAACCACCTCAACTTTCACGTAAACGATTATGAAGTGCTGAGCAGTGTTTATGGCGAAAAAGTAGACGGCATCATCGGGTATAGTTTTTTCAGCCGTTACATCATCAAGATCAACTTCGACAGCAGCATGATCGAAGTATACAGTCCCGGTAAGATCAGCTACCCCCGGGAGGGAACCCTGCTGCACCCGGCTTTTACCAACCTGCCCATTCAATGGCTTACGGTAAAAGACAGAAAAAAAATCGGCTTCAATTATTACTTCGATACCGGCGCCGGGCTTTGTCTTTTATTAAGCGAACAGTTTGCCAAAGACAGTAATATCCTGCTGTCTAAACGCAAACCCGTGGTAACACAGGCCGAAGGCATGGGCGGAAAACTGCAGATGCGGTTAACCCTGGTGAAGGAATTAAAGATCGGTCCGTATAAATTCAGGCAGGTACCCACGTATTTATATAAAGACGATTATAATGTAACTTCTTATCCGTTTACGGGCGGACTGCTGGGAAACGACCTGCTGCGCCGTTTCAATATCATACTTAATTACCCCAACCGGGAAATACATTTATCGCCCAATGCCCATTTTAATGAAAGCTTCGACTATGCCTATACCGGGCTGGGCATCTATTATGTAAACGGAAAGATCATGGTGGAAGATGTTATAGCAGGTTCCCCTGCCGATAAGGCGAAATTTAAAGTAGATGACGAAGTGCTTGCTGTTGACAAGAATCTTTCCCTGAACATGCAGGTATATAAAAGCATGTTGCAGCGGCCCAATGAATCCATTAAAGTGCTGGTAAGGAGAGGGAAAGGCGAACTGAAAGAATTAACACTTAATACCGTTCGCATACATTAAACAGCCGCCTTGTTTTATTCCCGCCTCCGTACATTTGCAACATGATACAATTTGAACGTTTCAGTCTTGATAACGGACTAACCGTGCTTGTTCACCAGGATAAAAGCACCCCCATGGCCGTTGTTAATGTGCTGTATGATGTGGGAGCCCGGGACGAAGTACCCGACAAAACCGGCTTTGCTCATTTATTTGAACACCTGATGTTTGGGGGCAGCGTAAACATCCCGGTATATGACGAACCACTTCAGTTAGCCGGGGGAGAGAACAACGCCTTTACCACCAACGACCTTACCAATTATTACTGCCAGTTGCCTGCAGAGAATTTAGAAACAGCCTTCTGGCTGGAAAGCGACCGCATGCTCTCGCTGGCATTCAGTAAAAAAAGCCTGGAAGTGCAGCGCAAGGTTGTTTGTGAAGAATTCAAAGAACATTACATCAATAAACCCTACGGCGATGTATGGCATAAGATGAGGGAGCTGGCTTATACTACGCATCCGTATCGCTGGATGACGATCGGCAAAGAATTAAGCCATGTAGAGAATGCAACACTGGATGATGTGAAGGCTTTCTTCCGCAAGCATTACAATCCGTCGAATGCCATACTGGTTGTAGCCGGTAATGTTACCGTGGAAGAAGTGAAGCGGCTGGCCGAAAAATGGTTTGGCCCCATACCCGCCGGCGAAAAATACCAGCGTAACCTGCCGCCCGAACCAAAGCAAACCGAAGCCAGGTCGGCCACGGTTAAAACAAATGTACCGCTGGACGCTTTGTATAAATGCTGGCATATCTATCCAAGAACCGATATGCGGTATTATACAGCCGACCTCATCACCGAGATACTAAGCGGCGGTGGTTCATCTAGATTATACCAGTCGCTTGTAAAAGAAAAACAACTCTTCAGTAATATTGAGTGTTATCATTTGGGCAGCACCGATGCAGGCTTGCTGACCATTGAAGGAAAATTAGTGAAAGGCGTAAAGATGGAAGAAGCCGAAGCGGCCGTGAATGAAGAACTGATAAAACTGCAGCAGGAAGGCATCAGTCAGCGGGAACTGGATAAGGTAAAGAACAAAACAGAAAGCATGATCGCTTTTGAAGACATGAGCATCAGCAGCCGGGCAGCCAGCCTTGCCATTTATGAATTGCTGGGTGATGCCAACCTCATCAATACCGAACTGGACCGCTACCGGGCAGTAACCGCCGAAGAGATACAGAACGAAAGCAAAATAATTTTTGACGAAAGGAATTCCAATACGCTGTATTATTATTCCAATAACTGAACTAAATGAACAGAACCCAAGCGCCGCACATAAAAGACGCCGTTGAATTTGACCTGAAACTGAAACCCTATCAATCATTCTCTTTAGATAATGGGGTACCTGTTTATGCGGTAGACGCAGGGGCGCAGGAGGTATTGCAACTGGAACTGGTATTCTATGCCGGTAACTGGTTTGAACAACAGAAATCGGTTGCATCGGCCACCAACTACCTGCTGAAGAACGGAACAACAACCAAAACGGCTTTTCAGCTCAACGAAGAGTTTGAATACTATGGCGCTTACTGCAACCGCAGTTGCTATAACGAAACAGCGGTGGTTTCTCTTTCTTCATTAAGCAAGCATTTACCTGCCCTGTTGCCTGTGATCCGGGAGATGATAACCGACTCGGTCTTCAGCAGCGCCGAACTGGATATCTATAAACAGAATACCAAACAACGGCTTACGGTGAACCTGAAGAAAAGCGATTTTGTTGCCGCCCGGCTTTCGGATGCCTATCTCTTTGGCGAGGATCATCCTTATGGAAAATATACCAACGCCGCAGATATTGATGCGCTGGACGATTCTTTACTGAAAGAATATTTCCGGCAGTATTACCTCAACGGCCGCTGTGTGATATTTGTAAGCGGCAAACTGCCAGCAGATCTGCAACAGCAACTGAATCATTCCTTCGGGGATCTTAACATCAAGGCCTTCGATAATAAACTTCCTGTGATCCATGCCCTGCCGGCGGCAGAAAAAAAGTACCGCATTCAGAACGACCCGGATGGGGTGCAGGGCGCCATCCGTATTGCCCGGTCCTTTCCAAACCGGCATCACCCCGACTTTATGAAAGTGATGGTGCTGAATACCGTGCTCGGCGGTTTTTTTGGCAGCAGGCTCATGGCCAATATCCGGGAAGACAAGGGATATACCTACGGCATTCATAGCTATGTGCAGAATCATATTCAGCAATCGGCCTGGGTAATAAGTACCGATGCCGGCAGGGATGTTTGCGAGGCAACCATTGAAGAAGTGTATAAAGAAATGAAAATACTGCGGGAAGAAAATATAGAGGAAGACGAACTGATGCTGGTTCGTAATTACCTGGTGGGTACCATACTGGGCGACCTGGACGGACCCTTCCATATCATGGGCCGCTGGAAAAACCTGGTGCTGAATAACCTCACAGAATCTTATTTTTACGATTCGGTAAAAACGATCAAAACAATATCGGCCGGAGAACTAAAAGCCCTGGCAAATAAATACCTGGTGCCGGAAGATTTTTACGAATTAGTTGTAATTTAAGTTATGCAAAAATGGTTTATTAAAATACTGGTTTGTTCGGTGAATGTGTTTATTCTTGAGATGATATTACCGGGCGTTTCAATAACAAGCTTTGGTACTGCTGTTGTTGTAGCAATAGTTCTGTCCATCCTGGATGCATTCGTAAAACCATTGCTGGTGCTGTTCACGCTGCCTGCAACCATCCTTACGCTGGGCCTTTTTCTTTTTGTAATAAATGCATTGATCATCCTGCTCGATGCTTATTTTGTGCATGGATTCAAAGTAGACAGTTTCTGGCACGCACTGCTGTTCGGCGCCTTACTTTCCTTTTTCAACTCGGTGGTACACCGCAAGGCTTTTCGCCCGGATGAAAACACGGAGAAACAATAACCGCTATTCGATCTTCATATTCACCCGCTTTGCCTGCTCTTTAATGATCTTTTCCACTTCGCTCTCCAGGGTAGCTGAATTGTTTTTATTCGCTGCATTCTTCACTCTTTCAGCCGCTATATAAGCATCTCTCTGCGTATTTAATTTTGTTATTTCGGCCTGAACATTACTGCGCTCAATGCTTTTTTTGGTAACAAGCGCTTTCAGTTCCTCTTTAGACTTATTCTTTAAACTATCCGGCAGATCCTTCTTATCAATTTTATCAAACAGCCCGTCGCCTTCTTTTTCCTTTGCATCCACCAAGTCCCACTGGGCATTATTGTAAACCTTGCCGTTGCTTTTTGCTTTGATGCGTTTGATGCCGGCTGTTTTGCTCATCGCTGCATTTTGTTTGTCCTGTACCGCCTGGTTGCCGGAATAATACACGGCGTTTGACCCATAAGCTACATAGGTTGCATTCAGCTTTTCATTGTATGTATATAACAGGCTGTCGTATGGCGTGGGAATGTCTTCGATCTTTGCATCCTGGTTTATATTGCTGAAACTTCCGTTGCCGCATTCGGCACCCAGGTTCCAGTGTTCTTTAATGCCGTCCATACGGCTGCCGCAATAGATCGTGTTCACGATCACACCTTTTTTCTTCGCTGCTTCACAGGCTTTTGTATAATGAAGGTTGCCCTGTAAAAAGTCCTCGTTACCGGCAATAAAGATCACTTTATAACTGCTGTTATTTGCATCCCATGTTAACTGATCCATGGAAGTAAAGATCACCTGGCCGCAATACTCATCGCCACCCAGGGTGGTAAGACTGAACAGGTTCTGCGAAAGCGAATCCAGGTCGCTGATGAACCCGTTTATTTTTTTCACATAACCTTCTTTTACATTGTTGCTGCTTCTGCCATATTCATACAAGGCGATCTCTAACTGCGGCGTTACATCGTTTTCGCATTTTGCTTTTCCCATTACGGTCACCATATTCCATAACTGCGCCTTGGCCTGCTCGATGAGTCCGTCCATACTATTACTCACATCCAGTAAAATGGCTGCCTGTATCTTTGGTTGGGCGTTTGCAACAGAACAGGACCACCTGCTTTTATCTTTTGCAGGGCCGGTAAAGGAAGAAACAGGAATGATCAATGTGAAGGCAAAAAAACCAAGGGCTGCCGTTTTGATATGTGCTTGCATAAAAATCAGTTTTCAGTCAGATGCAGGGCAGGGATCGTTTGCACATGCTTTTTTTAAGAAAAGCGGCCTTTAAGTTTGTGTTAACAATCCCGGCCGGGCTGAAGATCAAAATACAAAAGCAATTTGGTAAGCTGTGGCAACATCTGCTAACTTTACCAATAATTTATCAGAACATTTATTATGCAATTCGATAGAAAACAACTGAGCAACGAAGAACTGGTTTCAATATATAAAAAATTGCTGCTGCCCCGGATGATTGAAGAAAAGATGCTGGTATTGCTGCGGCAGGGAAAGATAAGCAAATGGTTCAGCGGCATCGGGCAGGAAGCTATAGCCGTGGGCGCCACATTGGCCCTGCAGAAAGACGAATGGATCATGCCGCTTCACCGCAACCTGGGCGTATTCACTTCCCGGGACATGCCGCTGAGCAAACTATTCATGCAATGGCAGGGGAATAAAGAAGGATACAGTAAGGGCCGGGAACGTAGTTTTCACTTTGGCAGCAAAGAACATCATATCTGTGGCATGATCTCTCACCTGGGCCCGCAACTGGCGATCGCTGATGGCGTTGCACTTGCATATAAGTTACGTAAAGAGAACAAGGTCTCTCTTGCATTCACCGGCGATGGCGGTACCAGCGAAGGCGATTTTCACGAAGCACTGAATACCGCAGCCGTATGGGACCTGCCCGTTATCTTTATCATTGAAAATAACGGCTACGGGTTAAGCACGCCTGTTAATGAACAATACCGTTGTAAAAGCTTAGTAGATAAAGCAGCAGGCTATGGAATAGAAGGCGTGCAGATAGACGGCAACAATATCTTATCCGTTTTAGATACCATCAAAGGCGTTCGGGAATACTGCATTAAAAATCAAAAGCCTTACCTGATAGAATGTATGACCTTCCGCATGCGTGGGCACGAAGAAGCCAGCGGCACCAAATACGTTCCCAAGGAACTGTTTGAACAATGGGAAAAGAAAGATCCCGTGAAAAACTTTGAGCAATATCTTTTTGAGGAGAATGTTTTATCCATCACAAAGATCGATGGCATCAAGAGCGAAATAAAAAGCTATGTCGAGACAGAACTGGGTATTGCGTACAATGCGAAGGCGCTGGTGCCGGATACGGAAGAAGAGATTAATGATGTGTATGCGAAGAGGGCCGATACAGGATACAAGATACAGGATAAGAACTTCCAGCATCCAGCATCCAGTAACCAGCATCCAGTTTCATCGGAAAAAAGATTTGTCGACGGCATCAAAGAAGCCCTTCATCAATCCATGCAAAAACACCCCAACCTTATTTTAATGGGACAGGATATTGCCGAATACGGAGGCGCTTTTAAAATAACCGAAGGATTTGTGCAGCAGTTTGGGAAAGAACGGGTGCGTAATACGCCTCTTTGCGAAAGCGCCATTGTAGGAGCAGCGCTTGGTTTAAGCCTGGAAGGATATAAGAGCATGATGGAAATGCAGTTTGCCGATTTTGTTACCGTGGGCTTTAACCAGATCATCAATAACCTGGCAAAGATCCATTACCGCTGGGGACAAAATGCCGATGTGGTCATTCGCATGCCAACAGGCGGTGGTGTGGGAGCCGGTCCTTTTCATAGCCAAAGTAATGAAGCATGGTTTATACACACGCCGGGATTGAAAGTGGTTTACCCAAGCACGCCTGCCGATGCAAAGGGATTATTGATCGCCGCAATCAACGACCCCAATCCGGTTTTATATTTTGAGCATAAAGCATTGTACCGTTCAGTAAGCGGCCCCGTGCCCGATGAATATTACGAAATTGAAATTGGTAAAGCAAGGCTGGTACAAAGCGGCGACGATATCAGCATCATCACCTATGGCTCGGGTGTGCATTGGGCCATGGATTATGCAAAGAACCATGAAGACCTTTCTTTTCATATCCTGGACCTGCGGACATTATTACCGCTTGATTACGATGCCATCAGGGAAGCCGTTGCTGCTACCGGTAAGGTTTTATTATTGCACGAAGACACATTAACGGGAGGTATTGGCGGAGAGATAGCAGC
>DAOQRQ010000136.1:0-7761 GCA_035355815.1 Ferruginibacter sp.
TCATCGTTTTTGGTATCCGGTTCCTGGTACAGGCGGTCATTCTTTACCCCTGCATGAAAAAATTAAACGAAAAAGATCTTTATCCCTGGTTCCTGTTCATCGATATATGGATGTTCTTCTATTACATCATCTTTGCTCCTTCTATCTTTAAAAAGCCAAAAAAACAATGGAGATAATAACCCGGTATTTTTCTGATTTTACAGATGATCAGCTGAAGCAGTTGGCTGCACTGAAAGAACTTTACCAGGATTGGAATACCAAAATAAATGTGATATCCAGGAAGGATATGGACCATTTTTACGAACACCATGTGCTGCATTCGCTGGCCATTGCCACCACATTTCACTTCACTAAAGGCATGGAAGTGATGGACCTTGGTTGCGGGGGCGGCTTCCCCGGCATACCCCTTGCCATTCTTTTTCCCGGTACAAAATTTCATATGGTCGACAGCATTAATAAAAAACTGAAAGTAGTGTCGGAGATCGCTGAGGCGATCGGGCTGCATAATATTACTGTGCAGCACAGCCGTGCCGAAGACATCAAAGGCAGGAAATTTGATGCGGTCATTTCCAGGGCCGTGGCGCCTCTTAAAGACCTGTGGGGCTGGAGCAGGCCGCTGATCCGGAAAAATCCCCTGCCGGAAGAAACGGGTATCCCCAATGGGCTGATTTGCCTGAAAGGCGGCGACCTTAGCCAGGAAATTTTTGAGAGCGGCTGTAAACCAATGGTTTGGGAAATAGAGAAACTTTTTACCGAGGACTTTTTTAAGGAAAAGTACCTGCTTTATGTACCGATCCGTTAACTTTCCTTACCACTTTGTGGTATTGGTAAGAATATTTTAAAGCGGCAATTTTGCAGTATGAATAAATCAGTAGCGATCGTTGAAGATAATAGTGATATCCGCCTGGCGCTGGAACAGATCATTGAAACATCAGGCGAATATACATTGGCAGGTTCTTGTGTAAGCGGCGAAGAAGCCCTGGTAAAGATCCCTATCCTGAATCCGAAAGTTGTTTTAATGGATATCAGCCTGGGTGGTATCAGCGGTATTGAAGTAGTGAGGGAATTAAAAGCCACACACCCTGAAATATTATTCATGATGTGTACCATTTATGACGAGGATGAAAAGATATTTGAAGCATTGAGTGCCGGCGCCAGCGGTTATATCTTAAAGAAAACCTCGCCGGGTAAATTACTGGAAGGCATTACCGAACTGATAGAAGGTGGTGCCCCCATGAGCAGCCAGATCGCCAGAAAAGTAGTAGCTGCCTTTCAAAACAAACCGGCTGTTGCGGTTTCTCCAACAGGCTCTGCACTGGATGTATTATCAAAAAGAGAGAATGAGATACTGGAAATGCTGTCTACCGGTTTGTTGTATAAAGAGATTTCCGATAAACTTACCATCAGTTCAGAAACGGTACGCAAGCATGTATACCACATTTACGAGAAACTGCACGTGAGCAACCGAATTGAAGCAGTTAATAAATATTTTGGGCGCTGAGCCTCTATCCAACACAAGCACAAAAAATTAAACCCCGGTTCTTCCGGGGTTTAATTTTTATAAAAACTTCCAGAACCAGTTATCTGTTTGCGGCGTACTGCCGATCGGGAAATCGTGGGTATGCCCGGAATTCACAAACCCGTATTTTTCATAAAACTTTTGCGCCCGCAGGTTATGCTCCCACACGCCCAGCCAAACAACCTCGTATTTATGTTCGTGAGCATATGCCAGGATGAATTCCATCAGTTGCTGGGCAATTCCTTTACCGTGAAATTCTTTCCGCACATAAATTCTTTTCAACTCCAGCGCTTTCCATTTTTTCATTAAAGGGAAACCACTATAGTCTTCCATAAACTGCAGGTAGGCTGCAGGAACGCCGTCTGCCTCTGCAAAAAAATAAAGATTGCCGGGGCTATTCACTTCTTCTCCCAGCTTCTGTTCATTGAAATACGTATCCAGGAACCCCTGCATATCCGCTACGGTGCAGGTTCCGGTGAACGTATCGTAAAAAGTTTCCCGGGCTATCTTTGTTAATACAGGAATATCAGTAGTATTGACCGGCCTGATGGTTATTTGCATCTTAAAAAATCTTATTGGCCAGACGAGGACGTCAGACCAGGTTACCAGTTCAGTTCAAGTAAATTATTTTTCCGGTCCACATCCGCCATTCGCCTGGTGGGATCGATCTCTACCAGTTTCATATCGGTAAGCTTATGCTTTGTTTCCACAATATAGGTAGGATGTGTCCACTTCCATTCTTCCAACACCTGCCGTTGCTGCGAACCATTCTCATTGGGTTTAGCACCAAGCATCAGGTTCAGCGGAATATAGATCATTTCGTTGCTGCCGTCTTTAAATGTCAATTGAAGATCGATTGGCATAGGCATGTGCCCGATCCTTTTAAGCCGGATCCTGGAAACGCCGTTCTCTTCCCACAAACTATCGATCTTATAATCGATGGTTTTGGTGGTGTTCACCCAATATTCTTTATACCAGTCTAACTGGATGCCACTCACTTCTTCTGCCACCCTTACCAGGTCTGTGGCATTCGGATGTTTGAACCGCCATTTTTTATAGTACTCCAGCAGTATTTTATTTCTTACTCCGGCGCCTACAATATATCCCAGCTGTTCCATAAACACTTCCCCTTTTGAATAGGCAGCAACACTGTATCCATAGTTAGAGTTATAATGATCGCTGTGTGTGGTCATCGGTTCTTCAAAACCGCTTTTTACCAGGCCATAGTAACTGAAGTAAGAACCGCCGTGATCTTCCGGGCAGGTTTCAACTATTTCCTTCAGTGATTTGTTAGTGGGATTTTTCTGGAACGATTCCCTGAATCCCTGCATAGAAGATTTTTTATCATAAAATTTAGTGACAAGGTCTTCGGCATAACTGGTAAATCCTTCATCCATCCATGCATACAGGCTTTCGTTGGTGCCCAGCATCATCTGGTACCAGCTGTGCAGCCACTCATGAAATACGGTACCCAATCCCGGACCGATAAGCAGGGTAGCCATCGGGTACTCCATTCCCCCATCACCACCTTGTATGAATGAATATTGCGGGTAAGGATACTTACCAAAATTGCTTTCAATGAATGGCAATACCGTTACCGCAGCAGACAAAACCTTTTCCCAGGCCGAATCGTTTTTTGGATTATCGGCTTTGTAATTATAAAGCACGTGTAAAGTTGGACCGTTCGGAACTTTTTGCGTAAGATGTTTGTACTCCGGGTCGGCAGCCCAAACAAAATCATGAATATTGGTGCCTGTAAAATGCCAGCTCCGTTTATCCTTTGTGGTTGGTTTTAATTCAGAGCCCGGCGTATCATATCCCCAACCGATCTCATTGGCATTTACCAATACACCTGTACCGCCCAGCTTGTATGTTTTATCAATATAGATCGTTACATCATAATCGCCCCATACGCCATAAAACTCCCTTGCTATGTAAAACGTAGGATGCCAGCCTTCATAATCATACTCACACATTTTAGGATACCATTGGCTCATACTGTACCGAACACCGGTGGTGGGGTTATCTCTTCCGCTGCGGCGTATCTGCAACGGAACCTGTGCTTCAAATTCCATTTCAAAAATAACCTTGGTTTTTGCAGCAATGGGTTTGGTAAGATTCACTTCCAGGATGGTTTCATGGTATTTGAAAGGTTGTGCAATCCCGTTCATTTTTAATGATATTATTTTCTGGTAGCCGATCTCCTCTTCCTTCAGTTTAGAAATACGGTCTCTTACCCTGCCATCCCAATCGGCCCGCCCATTCACCAGCACTTTACCCAGTTCCTGGCTACGGATATCCATACCACTGCCCGGTTGAAAGGCATTGAAATACAGGTGGTAGAACACTTTATTCAATGCATCGGGAGAGTTGTTGGTATATTCCAGCTTTTGCTTTCCTTTAAAGCGGTTGGTATTTACATCCATGTCGATATTCATATTGTACTTCACTGCCTGTTGCCAGCGGCCGGGCTGGGCAAAGGATAAAAAAGCGTTTAACAGGATAGCCGGCAGAAATAATAGTTTCTTCATTTAAAATAATTTAATAGGGGTAAATTTCGGGAAAATACCGGTATGAAAAATATAAAACTGATAAATGGTTACCCCTTTATTGAATACAGCAGGGAAACATATAATTCAGATGAAATGACCGCCAGATCCGCTTCTTTTGTGCAATGGATGGACAAGAGAAGAACATGCAGGGATTTTTCTGACAAGCCTGTTCCCCGGGAAGTTATAGAAAACATCATTCTTGCAGCTTCTACTGCTCCAAGCGGTGCTCACAAACAACCCTGGACCTTTTGTGCGGTAAGCAATTCCGAAATAAAAAGACAAATACGTATAGCTGCTGAAAAAGAAGAAAAAGAAAGCTATGAAGGAAGAATGAGTGAAGAATGGCTGAAAGATCTTGCTCCCATTGGTACCGATTGGCAAAAACCGTTTTTAGAAACTGCCCCTTTCCTGATCATTGCATTTAAACGAAGCTATGAATTTGAAAATACAGGTCATAAGCATCAGAACTATTATGTTACAGAAAGTATAGGCCTTGCCTGTGGATTTTTGCTCGCTGCCATACATCATGCAGGACTGGTTGCACTTACACACACACCTTCACCAATGAATTTTTTAAGCCGGATTTTGAAAAGACCTGAAAATGAAAAGCCCTTCCTGCTGATCCCGGTGGGTTATCCCGCTGATGAATGCTGGATACCTGACCTGGTAAGAAAAGACCTAAAAAAAGTTGCCGTGTTCTATGACTAATTATTTTTGCCTTCCACCACGATCACAATCTCTCCCTTCACCGGCTTTGTATTAAAATGATCGTGCACTTCCTGTAGGGTTCCCCGCTTGTTCTCTTCAAATTTTTTGGTCAGCTCCCGGCTCACACAACATTGCCTTTCTGCCCCGAAGTACTGAATAAGATCGTTCAGTGTTTTCACCAGCCGCATGGGGCTTTCATAAAAGATCATGGTCCTTTCCTCCTCAGCCAGTTTCTTCAGCATGGTTTGCCTTCCTTTCTTTAAAGGAAGAAATCCTTCAAAACAAAAGCTGTTCATGGGCAGCCCGCTGTTTACAAGCGCCGGAACAAAAGCGGTGGCCCCGGGCAGGCATTCAACCCGGATATCATTTTTTATACATGCTCTCACCAATAGAAATGCGGGGTCGCTTATACCGGGTGTACCGGCATCGGTAATGAGGGCCATTATTTTACCGGCGGCCAGTTGTTCAACCAAATGGGTAAGTATCTTATGCTCGTTGTGCTGGTGATATGGAGAAACGGGTTTCTGTACCTGGTAATGATTCAGCAACACAGACGATGTACGGGTATCTTCTGCAAGGATGAGATCAACCGATCTTAAGATTTCGATCGCCCTGAATGTAATGTCGGCAAGATTGCCAATGGGAGAAGGAACAATGTAAAGCATCAATTGAAAAATTTGAAAATTTGCCGGTTTGAAGATGAGATCAACAAAGAATAATTTTCAAATCTTCAAATCATCAAATTAGTTAATGGTGATCTCATACACTTCCATCACCGGGTTTGCCAGTAGTTTTTTGGCGGCTTCTTCCCCGGCAGATTTTGCCGCTTCTTTATCGGCAGCTTCCACCTGCAGGTCGATATGCTTGCCGATGCGTACATCGGAGATGGTATTCAATCCTAAATTCTGAAGGCCGCCCATTACCGCTTTTCCCTGCGGGTCCAGCAGGTCTTTCAACGGCATCACTTTTATCTGAACAGTAAATATCATGAGGAAGTTTGTTTAAAGAACAAAGATAAAATAATGTAAACGATAAATACGATGGGAACAGCAAGCCAATGAAAAATAAATGCTGCAATGACAGCAACAGCAAGCAATATGATCTTGGGAATATTATTTTTCAGGGTATAATCCCTGAACTTGAGTGCCATAATGGGCAGGTTGCTCACCATCAGCCAGCTCAGCAAACCTATCACGGCATAGATGATCCACTTATTAAAAAGAATGTCTACCACCTGTTGGGTATGGTTGTTCCAGTATATAAGGGGTAAAGAAGCGATCACCAGCCCCACAGCCGGGGTGGGTACGCCCTTAAATCCATAAGACTGTGAATCATCAATATTGAATTTTGCCAGCCTCCAGGCGCCGGCAGCAGCCAGGATAAAAGCAGGAACCAGCCAAATGACAGAAGCGTCAAGCCCATCTTCTTCCTTTGCCATACTCATTCGCAGGAATTGATACAGGATCATGGAAGGAGCCACGCAGAAACTTACTACGTCGGCCAGTGAGTCAAGCTGCTTACCCATTTCTGAACTTGCCTTGAACAAACGGGCAACAAAACCATCTAAAAAATCAACTACGGCAGCAAGCCCGATGAACAGGGAAGCCATCCATATCTTTTCAGGGATGTCTATCAACTGGCTTCCGTCAGTATCATATTGTATGGCGATCCCGTTTTGAAGAATGACAACAACAGCGAGGCAACCAAAAACTAAATTGAGAAGTGTAAATAAATTTGGAATATGCTTCATCAGGTTTGATTTGGTGATTTGATGATTTGTTGACTTGATGATAACTCCACTATTATCAAATCAGCAAACCGGCACATTTTCAAATCGTCTTTATTTTTTCATTAGTGCTTCAATTTCTTCCACCGTTATCGGAATATTTTTCATCAGGTCTTTATTTCCGTTCCTGGTTACCCAGAAATTATTTTCGATACGAACGCCCATTTGTTCTTCCTCAATATAAATACCGGGTTCAATGGTGAATACCATGCCGGCTTTGATGGGTTCTGTTCTTGTACCTAGGTCGTGTACATCAATACCCAGGTGGTGTGATATGCCGTGATAAAGATATTTTCGGTAAGCCCTGTTCTCCGGGTCTTCATTCTTTACGTCTGATTTTTTCAGGAGGCCTATCTTTTGAAAAATGACCGTTGCTTCATCACCGATCTTTTCGGTGTAGTCAACAATGCTGATACCGGGTTTTAAAATACTGGCTGCATAGTGATGCAGGTGCAGGCATGCATTGTAAACCGTTTTCTGCCGGCGGCTGAATTTTCCATTCACCGGAACCGTACGGGTGAGGTCGGCATTATAATAACCATACTCGGCGCCAAAATCCATCAGTACCAGTTCGCCGTCTTTACATTCCTGGTTATTTTCCACGTAATGCAATGTTCTGGCCCGGTCGCCGCTGGCGAGAATGGAGCCATAACCCGGCCCTGTTGCCCGTTGGGACAGGAAAGAGTGATAGATCTCTGCCTCGATCTCGTACTCCATTACGCCGGGTTTAATGAACTTCAATAATCTTCTGAAAGTATTATCGGTGATATCAATTGCCTTTTGCAGTACTTCAATTTCCGGCGCCGTTTTAATACCCCGCAGGTCTTTTAATAACCTGGCGCTTCGCTTATAATTATGTAAAGGATAACGCTGCTTCATTAATTCTGCATAGCGGTAGTCTCTTACCGGAACCCAGTTTGCCTTGCGGTCATTCTCATTAGAATTAAGATAGATGGTATCTGCAAGGTGTATCCATGGTTGCAGCATACCCTCCAGCAGATCTAACCACAAAATGGTTTTAATACCCGAAATGGCAGTAGCTTCATGTGCCCTTAACCTGTGCCCGTCCCATTTTTCCTTTAATTCATTCGGGCGAACCAGTACCAATACCTCCCGGTACTTAGGGTCGGGATTACCGGGAAACAGAACCAGCATGGTGTCTTCCTGTTCAATACCTGTTAACCAGAACAGGTCGG
>DAOQRQ010000137.1:0-7726 GCA_035355815.1 Ferruginibacter sp.
TCAAACCATACACCATATACCGGAATGAGATTCACAATTATCAACAGATAGTCGCCCGCAGTTAATTTTCTTTTAAGTAATCGCATAAAATTGTAGAAAGTTTGCGATGGTAAATTAGATAATTTTGAGTTCAAACAAATACCCACTGACACGTATGCAGCAATATTCCATGGTAATACACGGCGGGGCTGGAACCATCCTTAAAGAAGACATGACACCCGAACTGGAACAGGCTTATAGTAAAGGATTGGAAGAATCCCTGGCTGCAGGTTATGCGGTTCTGGAACAGGGTGGTTCGGACAGCAATGCAGTAAAGGCCGCCATTGTAGTGCTGGAAGACAACCTGTTGTTCAATGCCGGAAGGGGTTCTGTTTTTACCAAAAAAGGCGTACAGGAAATGGATGCAGCCATAATGGATGGCAAGTCGCTTGATGCAGGTTCTGTAGCGGGCATAAGAAATGTACGTAATCCCATTGAACTGGCTGCCGAAGTAATGATCAACAGCAATCACGTTTTTTTAAGTGGAAAAGGGGCTAATGATTTTGCTATCAAGCAGGGTATCAAACTGGAGCCCGATGAATATTTTTTCTCCCAGTTCCGGTACGATCAATGGAAGGAGATACGTGACAGCGATAACTACTCCCTTGATCATACCAATAAAGGACTGGAAGAACTGATGAAAGACAAAAAATTCGGTACGGTGGGTGCGGTGGCCTGCGACCAGCATGGAAATATTGCGGCTGCTACCAGTACCGGAGGTATGACGAATAAGAAATACGGCCGTATTGGCGATAGTCCCCTGATCGGCGCCGGAACCTATGCTAACAATGGTACCTGTGCCATCAGTTGTACCGGCCATGGAGAGCCCTTTATTTGCGCTGTGGCCGCACACGATGTAAGCTGCCTGATGGAATACAAGGGAATGAGTTTGAAACAGGCGATGAATGAAGTGGTGAATGTGAAACTGGTTAAGATGCATGGCGAAGGCGGAATGATCGGCGTGGATGCAAACGGCAATGCCGCGATGATCTTCAACAGCGCCGGTATGTACCGGGCCATGCAGAACAGCCAGGGCGATAAAACTATTGGAATTTATAAAGATTGATCCCCGTTCGGGCGCTTTAAGCGACCTGACCGAACAACCTTAATGCTCTATTCCTGCCAGGCTGCTTTAAGCGAACCGGCAGGAAGAATCAATTTCTCTGACTCATGAAAAAGATCGCCGTAATAGTTGCCGGTGGAAGCGGAAGCCGGATGAATAATCCCACACCCAAACAGTTTTTGCTGCTGAAGGGTAAGCCCGTTCTGTATTATTCCATCAACACATTCCTGCAGTCGTATGAAGATATGCAGGTGATACTGGTGCTGCCCGAAGATCATATGGCTGCAGGCCAGGAGATCATTGATGCTTTCTTTGATAACAACCGTATTAAAATAACCAGGGGAGGAAGTACCCGGTTTCATTCGGTGCAAAACGGATTAAAACTGGTGAACGAAGAAGCGATCGTATTTGTACACGATGCCGTACGTTGTTTACTAAGTACGCAACTCATTCATCGCTGCTATGCCGCTGCCATGGAAAACGGTTCCGCCATACCGGTTGTAGATTGTAAAGACAGTGTTCGTTTTATTTCAGGAAATGGAAACGAATCGCTGGAAAGAAGTTCGGTGAAGCTGGTACAAACACCCCAAACATTTCACAGTAAAATATTATTGCCTGCTTACCAGATCGACTATAAAGATAAATTCACCGATGAAGCCACAGTGGCAGAAGCCTTCGGCCTTAAAGTAAAACTGGTAGAAGGAGAGGAGAATAATTTTAAGATAACAAAGCCCACAGATCTGCTTATTGCAGAACAGGTGCTCTCAGCCAATCAATGAACTACCGGGTAAAAATAGCTGATATCAATGACCCGGAGACGGACCTGGCCTTGCGGGAATTAATTAAAGCGGCAAATAACTCCCCGGAATTATTGCCGGAGAAATTCCTGGCAAAGAACCTGGCAAGCAATGCTTCTGCGGCAAGTTTCTTTCTTATAGCCGAAGAGGATAATGAGATCATTGGCTGCAATGGATTTATCGCCAATGATTTTACTTTAAACGGGAGCCACTATACCGGCTACCAGAGTTGCTGGTCGGCTACTCATCCCCGGCACCAGGGTAAAAAAATATTTACCAGCCTCATTAATGAGTCAAAAAAAATATTGAAGGAACGGGGTGCCGGTTTTTTATACGGCATTGCCAACGACCGGTCGAACCCTATATTTACAAACAAACTTGGGTTCGTTGAAACAAGCTCGCTCGTTTTACGGACCTGGAATATTCCGTTTTACCGGAACCGCTGCATCAATAAAGGGGTTGTTCCTGGTTATAACAATGCCTGTTTGATCAATGAAGAACAGGTAATGGAACACAAACGGCAACAGTATCCTTCTGAAGTAAAACAAGTCCGCTTTAACGAAAGCTGGCTCTGGGGTAAATTAGTAAACAAAAGCAAGTTTGGAATAAAATGGCCCGTGTTTTATGTGGGTGGTGTTTCTCTTGCATCTGAAAAAGACCTGCAGGGGTTGATGTCTGCTGTTTTTCATTCTTGCCCGGTATTGTTTGTACAGTTCTTCAGTTGCGCAAGCAATAGTTTTAATCCACTGTTGAAGAACTGGAAACCTGCAAAGATGAATGGGTTTATCTTTTATAGTCTGGATATACCGGCTATAGAGCATCTGAACCTGATGATCGGCGTGCTGGATATTTTCTGACCTGATAAATAGCAATATGGCTAAAGGCCTGGTACTTGCATTTCATAATGAAGCGAACAGTGAATTGTTTGAAAGCATACTCCTTGCTTTGAAAGCCCGTTATTCATTGGTATCTGCCGCCCGGCTGGAACAGTTCCTCAGCGAAGGAATACCTGTAAACAACGTGTGCCATATTACATTCGACGACGGGTTGCAGTCTTTTTACAGTGTAGTTTTTCCCTTACTGAAAAAACACGATGTCCCGGTTTCCTTATTTGTATCTCCTGCAATAATAAGTACAGGTGATAATTTCTGGTTCCAGGAAATAGAAGACTATAGGGAAGAAGTTATAAAAGATATCCAGGCCAGGGAGTTGCATGTTTCTCCGGGTAAACTGGCAGGCTTTTCAAGCCAGGATATTTTTAAATGCCTTCCGGTAAGCCGAATAAAAAAAATAATTGCATTGTACCAGCAGCAGGAACATTGCGGAAAGAAGCCATCACAGAATATGACAGCCGGGCAACTAAAGGAAGTGGATCATTCCGGGCTGGTAACCGTTGGTGCTCATACCATGAACCACCCGGTGCTTAAAAATGAAGATGACGATAGCTGCCTCTATGAAATAACTGAATCTGTATCAGTACTTGGCAAACTGCTCGGCCACCCGGTGCGGTATTTTGCTTATCCCAATGGCCGGCCCGAAATTGATTTTGGCGAACGGGAAATGAATTACCTGCGCATGAGTAATATCGCTATGGCTTTTTCTACAGAACTGGATACGCTTTCGGTAAACAATGATTTATTACGCATTCCAAGAATGGGTTTTGCAAGAATGGGATTATCGCCTTCCAATCCATTGATCAAACTCCGGTTGAACCTGGGGAAAAAATGGATCGATGTTAAATCCATCGGCCAACCAACAGAGAAAGATATCCGGGAAAAGATAAAAACAATATTGGCTGGCTGATCATTTCTTAAACCACCTGAAAGGGGCCGGCAGCCTGTTCAGCCTGATGGCGCTGTACTTTTCTTCCCGGGCGCCAAAACTGCTGTAAAAGCGTGCCAGGCTTGAAATATCGCTTCCTTCAAAATCCAGTAACAGGCTTTGTCCTGCATGATCTTTAATGAATGCATTGATGAGTGCATGCGAGGCGCCCAGTGTTTTTCCGTTGGGATGGTTACCTGCCATGATGTAATAAGCCCGGTTGTGTGAAAAGAAAAAAACTGCTGCGGCGATCAGTTGCCCTTCTTTTGTATACACCCCATAGGTGGTAGCTTTTTCTTTTTTGTACAGGAACTGGTAAAGTTTTTTAAAATGCTCAAAATCTTCCGGCGCAAGCGATGCGAAATCCCTTGCCTGCTCCCTTACCAGTAAGATCACTTCTGCCAAGGCAATATTTTTATTAACGGTTAGGCCTGATTTTTCACTTCTTTTGATATTGCGTTTGATATTATCCTTATAATTATCCTGCAGGCTTTCATACGATAAATTCAGCGGCAACACATAATTCATCCGTTCGTACAGATCAAACCCGGCCAGTTTGAAAAAATTACCATGGTTCAGGTAAATGTCCCAGTATTTGAATTTAGCCGGAATGGCCTGCAGAAAATCATTTACCACTGCTGCATTTAATTGTTGACCGAATATACCCAGGCAGGCTGTAAAAGGAGGCTGGTACAGGTAATGTATCCCGTATTTTTTATTCCAGGTCAATGGCATCACGGCTTCATAATCGCCAAGCACCAGGGCATCCCAGTTCTTAGCCATATTGTTTAAGTAAGCAGCATATGCATAAATAAGTCCGTTGGAAGCCTGGTCAATACAGGCATCCCATTTTTGTTTATCTACCTGCCCGTTTGTAAGATATTTGATGGCCTCCATTAAAAAGGTATTTGGGGTACCAGCCTTCTCAGGTTGATGTTCTGGATATCGATGCTGAAAGAAATATTTTTCCAGAATCTTTTTTCCACAATGGTTGATTTGATATAGTCTTTGTACACTTTACTGTAAAGAAGCGGTACATAGATATTCACTACGTTGCGGAATAAAGAAAGTTGTAACCCGGCATCATAGATAAAACGCCCGGTTTCTGCATTCTTTTCCCAGGCGCCGGCATAGGTGCCGATGTCGAGAAACATTTTTATTGGAAGATCGAAAGGCAATACCGACAATGGGTTGATGGCTCTTGGAATAGGACTTGTGAAATTAGCGGCGATCAGCCAGTTGTCTGTTTTACCGATCTTGTTACTCAGCAGGTCGGTACGTACTTTAAAGCCGCCGTCACGTATCATGATCTGCTGCGAGGAGAAACGGTCAAACTCATTTCGCCCGATGAAGTAGTTGCTGTATGTATAATCTTCATAGCCCTTTGGCCCGGTCATGTTCAACTGGTAAGGATCTGTTTGAAACTGCTTCAGGAATGTCTTATCTCCCAGGTAAAAGAATTTTCCGGCAAACACACGTACATCCAGTCCGCCGCCTTTGGGATAATTGAAATAGTAGTTGCCGGTAAAAGCGGCACGGGCAAATCCATCTCCCTGGTCAACCTGTAATTCGCCACGGTAAGGATACAATACCCGGTTATTCTCTATTACAAATCTCAGCTGATTGATGTACCTGCTTGAGGTTGGAAATGTGATAAGGTCTATCTGGTTAATGGTATCCCGGGTAAACAACAGGCCTTGTTCTTTAATAAGGAATGTTTTCCATTGAATGAATTTGGTGATGCTGCTGCGTGGGTTCTTATTTGCAAAAACATACCTGATAGAAGGTACGATCTTTGAAAAACGCTGGTTGTTAACCACCCCCGAAGAGTCGGTGAAATTATCGCCGCTGAAAGTAGCTCCTGCCAGGGCCAGCTCCAGCTTCTGCCCGTTGCTGCCGGGATAGATGGTATAACTTAATCTTCCCGTGCCATTGAACTGTTTACTTTTTGTACCATATAGCGGAGCCAGCACAAACTGAAACTTACTTAAGGGCAGCGTATAGTTATGCAGCACAGCGCCCAGCATCAGCTTGTCGTAAAAATTATAGCCAAGGCCCGGGCTAATAAAAATATAATTGTGTTTGTTTGTTTCTTTCATGCTGAAGAAAGCAGCAAAGCGGATATCTTTTTTAGTAGATTGGTTTACCAGTTCTCCTTTCTTACTCAGTAAAGAAAAAGTTGCATCCAGGTTCCTTCCGCTTACTTCTTCAAATACCTTTTTAAAGTCTTCAGGATATGGATGTTTGAACTGCCAGCGGCGGTAGTATTCCTGCATGCAGCTGTCGAACAAAGGCCTGCCCAGTTCATTCTCAAGCAGCTTCATCCAGGCGCCGGTCTTTGTATACCCGATCATATTGTAGTTGAGAATATTGAACTTCTCAGAACTGGTTTCAATGGGTTGGTCTTTTTTAATACCAATGATGGTTTGCAAAAGGGTTTGCTGGATATCTTCGGGCAGACGGTTATTTATAAATTTCGATTTTGAAGGAATGATATCGATATTGGTATTGCCATATTGCTGCAGTGAGTAACGGTTATCGTAATAGGTGTTCATGCCTTCGTCCATCCAGGGATGGGTACGTTCATTGCTTGCCAGTATGCCCTGGAACCAGTTGTGGCCTGCTTCATGGTTGATCACAAAGTCAAGCATCTTTTCCGAGCCGCCGTCGTCCAATACGGTGATGGTGGGGTATTCCATGCCGCCGCCGTTGCCGCCATCCACCACACTTACAATGTTAAAAGGATATTCTCCCAGCCATTTGCTTTTGGTAAGAATGGCACGTTTGATCAGGGCAATGCTGTTGCTCCAGGTATCTTCGTTGTACGAGTAATAATAGGCAAAAACATCGATCACTCTTCCGGATGGAAGTTTGAGTGTATCTTTTTTAATGGAGAATTCCCGGTCGGCAAACCAGGCAAAGTCGTGCACACTGTTTTGTATGAATACAAGGGTCTTGTTTTTTACAGCACGGGTTTTAACTATGTCCTGGGCATTTTTTTTCTTTGTTGCTAAACTTCTTTTTTTTGGTTTCGCTGTTACCGTTTTCCTGTTCTTTAACCATTGCTTTTCCTTATCGGTCTGAAGTTCACCGGTTGCGGCTACTACATGGTCTTCGGGTAGGGTTATCTGTACCTCATAATTACCAAAGTCGCTGTAAAATTCCCCCTGGTCTAAATAGGGCATGGGGTGCCAGCCTTTTCGGTCGTATACAGCAGGCTTGGGAAACCATTGCGTGACCTGGTATGTGTTATCAATGTGGCCCCCCCTGGAAAAGATATTGGGCAGTTTTACATGAAAGGGGGTTTCAATTTTAATGGAAGATCCTGGGGCAAGCGGGTCGGGTAAGATCAGCTTAATGATCTCCTGGTGGCGCTGATCGTCTTCTGTTTTTGCGGTGGACCCGTTCACCCTGAAGTCGAGCCGGTTGATATAACCGCGGTCTTCGTTATTGCTGAAATAGAATTTGGTACTTCCGTTCTCCAGTACCTGGTCGGTAAAAGCCGTCTTATCATTTTTGTAGGCATTGGCCCAAAGATGTATCCAGATAAAATGAAGGGTATCGGGTGAGTTATTGATATATTCAATTTTCGCAAAACCATCCAGTGTATGACCGGCTTCATTGAGCGTAACATCAATTTTATAATTCACCTGTTGTTGCCAGTAGGAAGACTGGCAATAGGTAGTGGATAAGAAACAATAAAAAAACAGGAGTAAACAGGTAATCCTTTTCAAAGCAGGGTTGTTTTTTCAAAAATAAACAAAATCGGGGCAATGTGGCCTGAACAGCCTGGGTTGAAATTTGTGAGGGATGCCTGGTAGTTCGGCATGACATACCCGTGAGTCTTTATATGAACAAAATGAATTACTTGCCTTGTCCTAATAAGATGATACGAATGGTATGCAGCATGATCTTAAAATCCAGCGCCAGTGAAACATTCTCAATATACATCAGGTCAAATGGCAAGCGGCGTATCATTTCTTCGAGGGTGGAGGCATATCCGAAT
>DAOQRQ010000138.1:0-7709 GCA_035355815.1 Ferruginibacter sp.
GGCCCGGTAACTCTCTTCGCTGTTCACACCTGTGAGGATGGTATCCAGTTTTTGCCCGGTACCGTATAAAATGCCCGCCGGTGCATTCAGCCATAGCCAGTACGATTTGGCGGCATATAAAGCAATGGGCAATAATACCAGGCAGGCGCCGGTTATAACAAGCGTTTTATTGGAGAATTTTCTAAAGGGCAACAACAGAAAACCAAGCAGGGCATAAAAGAAAACGATATCTCCCGGCCATATTATTAAATGAACGGCGCCCAGCAGCAGCATGAATACCAGTCTTCTTTTTATGGTAGGCAATGCATTGATGTCTTTTGCCGCTGCCCGTTTAAGTTGCAGCGCAATGCCCCACCCGAATAATAAACTGAAGATGGAATAGAATTTTCCTTCGATGAACATATGGTGGAGGAAACTCATTTTATGATCCCAGCCTTCCACTAAAAAGGGCCCGGTTACATGGGCATCCGCATTGTAGCCCGAGAACCCGGCACCCAGGTTGGCAATAAAGATCCCCAGGATGGCAAATCCCCTGAGCACATCCATAAAAATTTCTCTTTCATTGGTCTGAACCGGGGATAGCGTTTGCATAACAGTAGTTGGTTAAAGGCTGATTTATGTAATCATCCTGTGATCGGGGAGTAAGCAAGGCCGTCAGTATTACATGGGGTGGGGGAAGATAACCGGCTGCCCGGCAGGAACTATCTCTAAAGAAACAAATTTTAACGCATACTGCAAAGCAAAAGACTAAATATCAAGTGAATAACATCAGTATGCCGCTTCTTGTATGCTTTGCTTACCTTAGTTGGTAAGAAAATATTTCACCCAAACAACTGGTATATGAAAAATACAATGAAGCTGCTGTTCGTGGTTTGCCTGTTGCAGGCCAATATGGCTTTCTCTCAAAGCAAAGATTCGCTGATGGTGGCCGCCATCATCAAAGAAGCAACCGAAAATTCGCAACTGGAGAACCTGGCCAATGAATTATTCAACGGCATCGGGCCAAGATTAGTAGGTACGCCAAAGATGCAGCAGGCGCACGACTGGGCGGTGGCTAATTACAACAGTTGGGGCATTACTGCCCGCAATGAAAAATGGGGCGAATGGCGTGGATGGGAACGGGGGGTTACGCATATTGATATGGTATCGCCCTGGGTAAAAACATTAGAGGGAACCCAATTGGCCTGGAGCCCAAACACCGGCGGAAAAACAATTACGGCAGAACTCATCATCATACCCGACCTGGCCGACTCAATGGCCTTCCAGGCATGGTTGCCCAATGTGAAAGGAAAATTTGTGATGATCTCTATGAAACAACCCACCGGCCGACCGGATTATAACTGGGAGGAATTTGGCACAAAAGAATCGGTGGAGAAAATGAAGAAAGACCGTACTGCCCAGCAGGAAGCATGGCGCAAGCGCATAAGCAAAACAGGATTGAACAATGTAAACCTGGCACTGGCTTTGGAAAAAGCAGGTGCTGTTGGAATTGTTGGTTCCAACTGGTCATCAGGTTTTGGCGTGAACAAGATCTTTGATGCCAAAACAAAGAAGATACCTACGGTAGATATTGCATTGGAAGATTACGGACTGATATACCGGTTAGTTGAATCGGGTAAGAACCCGAAGATCAGTGTTCGTGCCGATTCAAAAGAACTGGGCATGATGCCAACCTATAATACGGTGGCTGAGATGAAAGGAAAAGAAAAGCCCGACGAGTATGTGATGATGTCGGCGCATTTTGACTCCTGGGATGGAGGCACAGGCGCTACCGATAACGGAACCGGAACATTGGTGATGATGGAAGCGATGCGGATATTGAAAAAATTATATGCCGATCCTAAGCGTACCATTTTGGTTGGTCATTGGGGAAGCGAAGAGCAGGGATTGAATGGATCAAGGGCGTTTGTAGAAGATCATCCCGATATCATAAAGAATATGCAGGCATTATTCAACCAGGATAACGGTACGGGCCGTGTGGTAACCATCGGCGGTGCCGGATTCTTACATTCCTACGATTATATCGGCCGCTGGCTGGCAAGGGTGCCGGCTAATTATAAGCAGGCGCTGGAAACCAGGTTTCCCGGATCTCCGGCGGGTGGCGGGTCAGACAATGCTTCCTTTGTGGCAGCCGGTGTACCTGCATTCAGCCTCAGTTCAAACAGCTGGTTGTACGGAAGCTATACCTGGCATACCAACAGGGATACCTACGACAAAGTTGTTTTTGATGATGTACGCAACAATGCTATCCTAACTGCCATATTGGTTTATATGGCTTGCGAAGACGCAGCCAAAACACAACGGGATAAAATTGTATTGCCTGCCAATCCACGTACGGGCGAACCGGGTAAATGGCCCGAGCAACGTTCGCCAACCAGGAAGGGAGGAGTGGAATAGGTAAGACGTGTATTTCAATATGTTTAACGCTGCAATAATACAATTGCGGCGTTTTTATTCTATTGGCAAACCTTGTTGCCGAAGGAAAGATAATTTATCCCAATAACCACGCTGGAAAATTATTTTATCATTCACGATATGAAAGAAACCACAGCCCCTTAAACCCAGCGGGTCTTTCCATTCCAGCATGGCCCATTCGCCATCCTGGAAAATATTTTCGGGAATGCATACCATGGTGGCCCGGGCAAATTCTGTTTCAAACATCTGTTTGATGGCTTCTTTTCCAATAAGCGGATCGGCAACCACCTGGTGATTAATGGCGTCGTTGGCATAAAAGGCAGCTAATGCTTCTGCGTCTGCTTTATTAAATACGTCTACCCATTTCTTTACCAGTTCTCTTGGTTCCATCTTGCATTTTATTTTTGAAAGCCGCCAGGATAAATACTGCGGCGTATGATTTATTCCGGTTATTAAAGGAACGGAATTTTATTCAGAACCAGAAGCCGTTCTTCCTGCTGTTTAACCTGAAAAACTTACCTTAGATCCATGAAACATAAACCGTTTCGGGTTATCATTCTTTTGATGGGCCTTGCCTTTTTCTTTTCCTGCGGGAACAGTTCTTCCCCGGGAGATTTTTCTGTGAACAGCCCCCAGGGCTGGACAAGAGAAGACACCCTTTCTGACGATGGAAGTAAGCGGGCGGAATTTACGGCGCCCTTTGACGAAGGCTACAGCGGCTTTATTGAGAACATATCTGTTTCCATCATACATACTTCCATTAGTATTGCACGGTACAGCAAGGCGCTGGTAAATGAAGTGAAAGAGTTAACGGTATTTTACGAAGAGAAGGGAAAAGGAGACGAACTGATAAACGGTACTAAAATGAAATGGATACAGATGCAGGTGCTGTTTAAAAGTTCAAAGAATGATGAGAAGAAAGAACAGAAGATATACTTTGCCAAAGGCAAGGGCAATATTTATATGATCGTTTGCACGGCAAAGAAAGACGGCATCGCCCTTATGCAAAATGAAATCAGGGAGGTAGTTAATTCCTTTCGTATCATCAACGACTGAGGAGATCAAGAAAATCGTTACGCTTCTTTATGACCCACATACTTTCTCCATTTTTCGATCACCGCATGCATATCTTCGGGTAGCTCCGCTTCAAAATGTACGGGCTTTTGCGTGGCCGGGTGTATAAAGCCCAGTTCTCTTGCGTGCAGGGCATGCCGGGGGCACAGCGCAAAACAATTATCTACAAACTGTTTGTATTTGGTGAACACGGTGCCTTTCACAATGCGGTCGCCGCCGTAAAATTCATCATTGAACAACGGGTGGCCGATCAGTTGCATGTGTACCCGTATCTGGTGCGTACGGCCGGTTTCCAGCCTGCACTCAACCAGCGTTACATAGTTCAGCCGTTCCAGCACTTTGTAATGGGTGATCGCATCTTTGCCATGATCGCCATCGGGATAGGCCGTGAATAATTTGCGGAAACGCTGGTGCCTGCCCACATGCGCAATGATGGTACCCTGGTCTTTTTCCACATCACCCCAAACCAGGGCGATGTACCGGCGGTGTACGGTATGGTTGAAGAATTGTTTGGCAAGATGTGTCATCGCCTTTTGTGTTTTTGCCATCACCAGCAGTCCGCTGGTATTTTTATCAATGCGGTGAACCAGTCCAAAACGGGGCAGGGTATCTTCATCCAGTTCAGGATCCTGTTGTTTTAAATGAAAGGCCACGGCGTTTATCAACGTGCCATCGGGGTTTCCGCTGCCGGGATGCACCACCATGCCTGCGGCTTTATTAATGAGGAGGATGGATTCGTCTTCGTATGCAATATTAAGCGGAATATCCTGCGGAATGATATCGCTGCTTTCGGGCGAACGGTTGTCGAATACCACGATCTTATCCTTCGGCTTTACCTTGTAGTTGGTCTTTACCGGTTTTTCATTTACCAGCACCATTTCGTTATCAATGGCCTGCTGTATCTTATTACGGGTGGCGCCTTCAATACGGGTCATCAGGAATTTATCGATACGAATGGGCTCCTGCCCTTTGTCGATGGTAAGGGTAAGCCTTTCGTACAATTCTTCGGAGTCGCTTATTTCTATTTCTTCTTCGGTCATGTTGGTTGATCGTTGATCGTTGGTGGTTGGTGGTTGGTGGTTGGCCGGGAGAAACGAACAACAGACAACGACCAACGTTTTCATTTATCTTTGCAAATTAAAACATTGCAGTGGATAAGCAGACAGTGATATTTAAAGACCTGGGCATTATTGAGTATAAAGAAGCCTGGGACCAGCAGGAAGCGCTGTTGCAGGAGAATGTACGGATAAAATCGGTAATACGAAATGGAATGGAGATTGGTGACCGTTGGCCGTTGGTTGTTGGTCGCGAACTCCCAACTTCAAACTACAAACCTCAAACTTCAAACCTCCAACCTCAAACCTCCAACTACTTCCTCCTCTGCGAGCACCCACCTGTATACACCCTCGGTAAAAGCGGCAAAAAGGAAAACGTACTGATGAGTGATGATGAACTGGCCGAGAACAATATCGCTTTCTTCCATACCAACAGGGGGGGAGACATCACTTTTCACGGATTGCAGCAGATCGTTGGATATCCTATTCTTGACCTTGAAAAATATACCACCGATATCGGGAAGTATTTACGTAACCTGGAAGAAGTGATCATCTTAACCATGGCGGAGTACGGGATCAGGGGAGAAAGAAGCAACGGCGAAACGGGAGTTTGGATAGATGCCGGCATTCCCGGGAAGGAAAGAAAGATATGCGCCATTGGCGTACGCTGCAGCCGCTGGATCACCATGCACGGCTTTGCGTTAAATGTAAATACCGACCTGGGATATTTTAATAACATCATTCCCTGCGGCATACAGAATAAGCAGGTTACGTCCGTAGAAAGAGAATTGGGGCGTGCGGTGGATTATGCCGAAGCAAAAGAAAAAGTAAAACGGAATTTTGAAAAAGTGTTTGATTCTGTTTTAGCTGAATGATCAGTTCCTTCCATCCCTGGGAATAAAGAATTTATTCTTCTCGATCAGCTTGCCGTTCTCAAACAGTTCAAAGTAAAACCAGCCGGAGTGAAGGAAATTCACTTTCTCCACGATGAGAAAATTCTCTTTTATCCGGTTCAGTTCGAACAGGAATTTATTGCCTTCATCAAAAAATTTGACCGTATATTTCCTGTTATCGGCATTTTTCAGGGTTATCACCAGGTTGTTGTCTCTTGCAATATAAATACGGCGGCTGGGGTAACCGATGGCATCATCTTTAGCAGACGGATCTTCTGCTTCTACTATTTGGGGGGCTACTTCTTTTTTAGTCTTGTTATTCTTTACCGTCGCTTCTTTTCCCTTCTTACCTTTTTTTGAAGCAGGGGTTATTTTTTCTTTTTCTTCAGGATCTGCTTTCTTCTCCACGATCGCTACCGGATCTTTTTTTGATTCCTTCAGTGGCTGCCGGGTCATATCGGCTTTTTTGAAAGGATCAACCACTGTTTCCTGTGTAAAAAGCGGCTGCGGCAAGGGAATATCTTTTACCGGCCTTGCCGCTTCCGTAAAAATATAATCGCCTCCCTCAAACGAAATAAAAAGACGGTAATACATTTTATTATACGGTGGGGCCTGGTCTACAAAACCATTCTCGGCATTTTGCGGGGTAAGAACGGAGCCAATGGTAGAAAAGTTTTTTAAGCTGTCGAATGACCGTTGGATATTAAGGGTTTTAATTTCAAGCGGGTATTGGTTGCGCCAGCTGATGATGATCTTGCCGCTGAAATTCTTTACCGTAATAGAGGGTAGTATCTCCTGGGCAGAAACCTTGGCGGCAGTAAGAACAAAAACCAGTAAGTAAAAAATGCTACGCATAGGCAGTTAACGAACGTATTGCAATTATGTTTTGCATAACAAATATAAGCACTGTAATAATCAGAAGGTTAATGTATTTGCAGGCAAGGAAAGATTTCCCTGGAGGCCGCCTGTATGCAGGCAGATGATATTGCTGCCTGCAGGGAAATGATCCTCCCTGATACGGTCGGTTACAGCGTAAAACATTTTAGCGGTGTAAACAAAATCAAGGGGCAGTTGGTATTGCTGCCAGCATTGGTTCATAAATTGAATGAGTTCGCCTGACTTCTTTGCATAGCCGCCGAAATGGTACCCATGGAGTAATTCCAGGTTGGCAGGCAAAGTTTCATACCCGGTAAGATGAATGATCCTTTCTTCCATATCGGAGGTGCCCTTCAGTACCGGTATGCCTGTCATTTTTTGCGAAGGCCCTGCACCCAGTAACAAACCGGCAAGCGTGCTGGCAGTACCCATGGCCGTACATATATGTGTATACTCATTGCCGATCAATTCCATGATCAGTGCGGCGCCCCTGGCTCCAAGCGGATGATAACCTCCTTCCGGCACAAGCGTGTATTCGCCGAATTCATCCGGCAGCGTATGCAGCAGGGTTGTATCTTCCTTTCCGGCATATTGATTCCTTGAAATGAATTTCAACTGCATACCATCCCTGCTGCATTGCTGCAGCGTATGAGAAAGTTGTGCCGGTTCTTCGCCACGTACAATGCCGATGCTTTTTAATCCCAGTACCGAGCAGGCATAAGCGGTTGCCGCCAGGTGATTGGAATAAGCGCCGCCAAAACTAAGGATGGTTTTATGGGATGACTGCAAGGCCTCCTGTAAAAAGTAATGCAGTTTGAACAGTTTATTGCCCGATACCACGGGGTGGATCTTATCGAGCCGAAATACTGAAACGCTCACCTGCTTTTTGTCAAAGAGATCGTCTTTCAGCGGTTCCACAGCTGCATTTGAAATATCAAAAAGCATTTTGCTGATAACTTGGCGGTTTATATTATTTTCGCAATTCAAGATTCAGCGATCAATTTAAACCTTTTAATTTTCTTTATACATGCAGCCAACTCTTTTGATCTTAGCCGCAGGAATGGCCAGCCGTTACGGCAGTATGAAACAGGTGCAGGGATTTGGTCCTGCCGGTGAAACGATCATGGATTATTCCATCTACGATGCCATCCGGGCCGGGTTTGGAAAAGTGGTGTTCATCATCCGCAGGGATTTTGCCGACGACTTTAAAGCAAAGTTTGAACCCAAACTGAAAGGGAAGATAAAAACGGAGTATGTATACCAGGAAATGGATTCCTATCTCGGTGATCTGAAAGCGCCGGCCGAAAGAACCAAACCCTGGGGTACGGGCCATGCCGTGCTTTGTGCCAAAAATGTGATAAAAGAACCCTTTGCGGTGATCAATGCCGATGATTTT
>DAOQRQ010000139.1:0-7639 GCA_035355815.1 Ferruginibacter sp.
GAAAGCCGTTAAAAAAGTATTGCTGGGAAAAAAATACATTTCGCAATCCATTGCCGAAAAACTGGCCGACTCCTTTTCTTCCAACTCTAACAAACAACTGCACGAAACACTCAGCGACCGGGAATTTGATGTAATGAAACTGCTGGCCAACGGAAAATCCGTTTCCGATATTGCCGAAATGATGTCGCTCAGCGTAACTACGGTAAGCACTTACCGTGCCAGGGTAATGGCAAAAATGAATCTGAAATCCAATTCAGACCTTACCAAATACGCCATTGAGAACAAATTGATCTGACCCCGCTTTTATTGCAGTTCTACAGGCTTGTAGTATTTGCTCTACGTTAGCAACAGCGGCATAACTACATATACCCCTTGCCTTTTGCATAACTTGCTGCAGCTTTTAAGTATGCTCCAGCCTGAAACGAAGGAAAAATCACTCTTAATAGTTGATGATTCTATATTGATAGTTCAGCGACTGGCTGGTTTATTGAAGGAAGCGAAGCTGTGCCGTAAGGTATTTACTGCGGAAAATTACAACGAGGCAGTGAAGATCATCGGTGAAAAAAAACCAGCCATTGTATTGCTTGATATTCAATTGCCCGGTAAAAACGGCATTGACCTGCTGAAATGGATCGGCCAGGAGTACCCGGCCATAAAGGTGCTGATGATAAGCAACCAGGCGAGTGAATATTACCAGCGTTTATGCAGGGAGATTGGGGCAGTGGGTTTTGTTGACAAATCGAAAGACTTTGACCTTATTCCCAAACTGGTGAGGGAATTGTGAAAGGTAAAAATATTATACTATGATTAACCCACGATGTATTGATGGCCTTATAACTTAATGAAAAATCAACCTTACTGTTTTATCCAGGTTCCTTGAATGCATTAAACAGGCATGAGTAAACTAACCGGGGATACTGATCATAGCCAACGATCAGATCCCCGGTTTTAATTTTGATCAGTCGTATATCCGCTCAACAGCCCCCTTGTATTTTTCCATGATCACTTTGCGCTTTAATTTAAGGGTGGGCGTCAGTTCGCCGCTGTCGATGGTCCATTCGTTGGGCAGCAGTTCAAATTTCTTTATCTGTTCCACGTGATTGAAGAATTTATTGAAGGAGTCAACCAGTTCTTTGTAAAGGTCCAGTACTTTCGGGTTATGAACGGCATCTTCAGCCGTAGTAAATGGTATTCCTTTGTGCTGCATCCATTCTTTCAGGTTAGGTAACGAAGGAACGATGAGTGCACCTACAAATTTCTGTTCGGCACCCACCACCATCATCTGTTCCACAAAAGGCGATTCTTTCATTTTATTTTCGATCGGTTGAGGCGCCACGTATTTTCCACCGCTGGTTTTAAACAGTTCTTTCTTACGGTCGGTGATCTTTAAATATTTTCCATCCTCAAATATCCCGATGTCGCCGGTATGCAGCCATCCGTCAATGATCGTTTCTGCGGTGAGGTCGGGTCGCTTGTAATATCCCATCATCACGCTGGGACCTTTTACGCAGATCTCTCCGTCGGCTTCCAGTTTTACTTCCTGTCCTTCAATCACCGGCCCTACGGTGCCAAACTTTGTACCTCCCTTTGCTCTTCGGTTCACACTGATCACCGGGCTGTTCTCAGTGGGGCCATACCCTTCGTAAATAGGAATGCCGGCAGCAGTGAAGATGCGTATCAACCGAACCTGGCAGGCAGCGCCACCCGTAACGATCAGTTTCACATTACCACCCAGTGCTTCCCGCCATTTACTGAATATGATCTTGTTGGCAAGCATCAGTTGCAGGTTATACCCAATGCCTTTTGACCGTATATTATCATAGTCGTTGGCCAAACCAACCGACCAGTAAAATAACTTCTTTTTGAGGCCGGTGAGTTCAGAACCCTTGGCCATTATTTTTTCATAGGTCTTTTCCAATAACCGGGGAACGGTGCAGAAAAGACTTGGCTTTACTTCTTTCAGATTCTCGGCAATGGTATCCAGGTTTTCGGCATAGTAAATAGAGATGCCGCTGTATATATATATGGCCGAAACCATGCGCTCAAAAATATGATTAAGCGGAAGAAAACTGAGTGCCCTGGCCGAAGTGTCTTCCTCAAAAGGGAAACTCTTTACCGAATTCAGCACATTGGTCACAATATTACGATGGCTGAGCATTACTCCCTTGGGGGTACCTGTAGTACCGGATGTATATATGATGGTGGCGCAGTGTTCTGTTCGGATGCCGGTTTTTATTGCTTCTAATTTTTCCAGTTCTTCGCTGCCGGTTCCGTTAAGCAGTTTTTTCCAATGATCCACTCCGGGCAGTTCATCAAAACTGTATACATTCATAAGGCTTGGCACCCGGTCACGTATATTATTTACTTTATCTAAAATATCCTGCCCGCTTACGAAAACATATTTTACCGCTGCGTCGTTAAAAATAAATTCCAGTTCATTGATATTGGTGGTGGGATAGATGGGGCAGAGGGCGGCGCCGATCTGCTGGCAGGCAAAATCCAGCATCAGCCATTCGGGGCGGTTCTTGGAAACAAGGGCGATCTTATCCTGGTTTTCTATCTTCATGCCGTTGCCGCCAACGCCCAGTTTCATCAGCCCGATACTCAGTTGATTGATGATGTCTTTTACTTCGGCCGTACTATACGCTATCCATTGCCCGTTCTCCTTTCCGCAAAACATATCCTTCTTTGGAAAGCGGTTCAGTTGGTAATCGACAAAATCAAATATTCTTGAATTTTCATTCATAAGCAATCGTTGTTGCCCCAAACCCCTAAAGGGGCCTCGGTTTTTTTGTATTTTTATTTTCAGTAACCGTTAACAGTGTTCAAAGTTTATGGTTTGTTGCTTTAAGTCCCTTTGGGGATTCAGGGCTTCTGATTCTTCAGTTTTTCGTACTCTCTTTCAGCAAGCGTGTCCTTATCTGTTTTATATGCTTTAATGAATTTAAAAACGAGGCCGATGCCCAGCCCCAGCATTACCCATAAGGGCCAGGGAGTTGTACCATTGAATCCGTGGCGGCCGGTAGTGAAAAACCATACGGCCCAGCAGATGCAGGTTATTACCACAAAGCCGATGAGGCTGTCCTGGAAATCGGCCCGGCGTTTGGCGATCTGCCATAATTTTTCATCACGTTGCTCTTCCATAAAATTATTTTAGAGACAAGTTAATGAAAAAATGCCATTTGCACCCCCGCTAAAGGAGCCTGTATAACGGAGTGAAAGGATCAATGATAATACTGGCCGGATGAGATCTTAAACACCCGGTTCTTCTGAAAACGGCTTAATTCATTGTACTCTTTGGTATGGGCGGTTACCCAGTTCTGGTATGCCGGTAAATTTTGTGCCGCCGCAAATATCCATTGATTGTAGGCTTCAAACAAACCATCCTGCAGCAACTGTTTTTGCAGGTCGAACAGTTTATAAGGGAATTTAGCGGCGTTGGCAGGGTACCAGTCTAAAATAAAACGGGTGCGTATCATGGTAAGCGATTCGGCATTGATGCCGCCGGAAGCGGCAGAACTCTGTTTGTTCATGGTGCTTAAAAAAGCAGCCACAAAATTGTTC
This sequence comes from Ferruginibacter sp., assembly GCA_035355815.1. Classification (GTDB taxonomy): domain Bacteria; phylum Bacteroidota; class Bacteroidia; order Chitinophagales; family Chitinophagaceae; genus Ferruginibacter. Next base: position 3,565 of record DAOQRQ010000139.1, read on the forward strand.
TTCTCCGGGTTGTTCTTTTCCAGGTTTGTTTCGGCAAACAGTTTTTTATAACCTTCCAGCAATATGTTTTTCATTTCAGCTGCATACATGCTTTGCGGATCCATGTTCAGAAAAACCTCGCCATAGATCAATCCCCAAACCTTTTCGGTGCTGAAATAATAATATTTTGCAGCATTATAATAATTACCCGGGAAACCGGGGTCTGATTCAATACCCTTTTCCCATTGTTTGATGGCGGAATAATCTCCCTGCGACCAAAGCAGTTTTCCGAGTTCATTGTACAGGGCGCCGCTGTTGCTTACTTTTTTTATTCCCTTGCGGTAGATCTTCTCTGCATCCTTTGCCTGGTCAAGTGCCATATAGGCATCGCCCGCTATCTGGTAACAATGATCATCGGCTGTTTCTTTTTCTATCATCGGCTTCAATACATCCAGTGCTTTGCTGTATTCTTTTGCGTAATAATAGTTCAAGGCAAGGTCCTTGGAAATCTCTACATTGCCCGGTTGCAGGGCCACGGCCCTGTTAAGTACCAGGATGGCATTGGCATGATCTCCCTGCTGCATATAATTCCTGGCGGTTTTATGAAGTTCGGCTGCATCCTGTGCCGTTACCGAAACATGGATCATTACAACGGCGGCTAACAGAAAAAGTTTTTTCATTCAATATAAAGTTTACAATAAGCCAATCAGTTATTTATTCATGATCTGTATCTGCATTATCGATAAGGTGTGTAAGCAATCCGTCTCTCAGTTTGGGTTCAAACCAGGTACTTTTGGGCGGCATCACATTTCCGCTGTCGGAAATATCAAATAACTGCTGTATGCTTACGGGGTGCAGGCTGAATGCCACAGCCATCTCACCGCTGTCTACCCTTTTTTCCAGTTCGCTGAGGCCGCGTATGCCCCCCACAAAATCAATTCGCTTGTCGGTACGCTGGTCTTTAATATTTAAAACGGGATCCAATAAATTATTTTGCAGAATGGTCACGTCAAGCACGCCGATGGGATCGTTGCTGTAACTGCCTTCCTGTGCGGTTAGTGTATACCACTGCCTGTTTAAATACATTCCAAACTCATGCAGTTTTGCAGGTGAAAATGCCTTGCCGGCCTTTTGTACAGCGAACTTATTTTTTACAGCAGATAAAAATTCCTCTTCAGTCAAACCATTAAGATCCACAACCACCCGGTTGTAATCCATGATGTGTAATTGGTTTGCAGGGAACAAGGTGGTAAGAAAATGATCAGCACCCTCCTGTGCATTGTCGCCCAGTGCTGCCCTTACTTTGGCGGCAGAAGCGGCCCGGTGATGCCCGTCGGCTATATACGTGCAGGGAACTTTTGCTTTGAACAGCGAAGAGATCTTTTCGATGGTATCGTTGTCATTTACGATCCAGATGGTATGGCGGATCCCGTCGTCGGCGATAAAATCATATACCGGGCTTTTCTTTTTCCAGTTGCCGATGATCTCGTCGATCTCTGCCACGTTGCGGTAGGCTAAAAAAACATTACCGGTTTGAGCGCCGGTTGTTTTGATATGGTTGATGCGGTCCTTCTCTTTTTCGGGGCGGGTAAACTCATGTTTTTTAATAAGGTCGTTCTCGTAATCATCTACCGAGCTGCCGCAAACCAACCCCGTCTGGCTTCGGCCATTCATCACCAGCTGATATATATAGTAACATGCCTTGCTTTCCCGGAATAAAATTTTACGGCTGATGAACGCATCCAGGTTCTCTTTTGCTTTTTCATATACTTCGGCCGAATGAATGTCGATGCTGTCGGGCAGGTCTATCTCACTTTTGGTGATGTGTAAAAAACTGGCGCTGTTTCCCCTTGCTTCTATCTTTGCTTCCTTGCTGTTGAGCACATCGTACGGGCGTGAGGCCACCTGTTTTGCCAGTTCTGCTGCAGGTCTTAACGCCTTAAATGGATGTATCGTAACCATATTCCTTTCTGTTATCAGTTGTAAATGTATCGAAATTGTTTAAGCATGCTGTAAGGCAAATTCTTTCATCAGTTCTGCCAGTACCTGCACACTGCTGATGGGTAACGCATTGTAAAGCGATGCCCGGAAGCCGCCAACCAAACGGTGACCCTTAATGCCCACAATGCCCTCTTCTTTGGTGAACTGTAAAAAAGATTGTTCCAGCGCAGGATCCTTCATTACAAAACAAACATTCATCTTGCTTCGGTCTTCTTTGTTTACCGTACCGGTGAAGAGCGGATTCTCATCAAGCGCCTTGTACAGCAGCGCTGCTTTTTCGTCATTGCGTTTTTCAATGACCGCAACACCGCCCTGTTCTTTCAGCCAGCGTAACGTAAGCATGCATACATAAATGGCAAATACCGGCGGGGTGTTCAGCATCGAACCTTCTTTGATGTGGTTGCGGTAATCAAGAATAGTGGGTATCGTTCGTTTTACTTTTCCTAAAATATTTTTATTCACTACCACTAAATTCACCCCGGCGGCGCCCACATTTTTTTGTGCACCGGCATATATCAGGTCGAAGGAATTGAAATCAAGAACCCGGCTCAGGATATCGCTGCTCATATCGGCAACCAAACTGTTACTGGTTTTTGGAATGCGTTGCCACTGCGTGCCGTAAATGGTATTGTTGCTGGTGATGTGCAGGTATTTGGCATCATTGGGCACTGCAAAATCCTTGGGTATATAAGTGAAGTTGCTCTCCCTGCTGCTGCATACCACTTCCACTTTTCCAAAAAGCTTTGCTTCTTTAATGGCCTTGGTACTCCATACGCCGGTATCGGTGAAGGCGGCTGTTTCCTTATCATCCAGCAGGTTCATGGGCACCTGCATGAATTGGGTAGAAGCGCCGCCGTGCAGGAACAATACTTCATGATCATCATCCAGGTTCATTAATTCTTTTACCAATGCCCTGGCTTCATCCATCACTTGCTGAAAGATGGGTGTACGGTGCCCGATCTCTAAAATGGATAAACCGGTGTTATTAAAATTGAGAATAGCCTGTGAGGCTTCTTCAAAAACTGTTTTGGGTAAAATAGACGGACCTGCATTAAAATTATGAACCACGGCTGCCTGATTAATTGATAAAATGATTTGGAGGACAAAAATACCCAAATCAAATGAAACGGGTTTTTATTGTTCCTCCCGCCCGATCATTTTAGTGGCGGATGCCCATTGTGCATTGAGTTGCTCAAATTCCTTGAGGTCGGCTTCAGAGAATTTTTGTTGGGCAAGTTCTTTCAGGTTGGGCTGGCCGGCATTTACCCAGGCCGTGTACCAGAAAGAGGCGATGGCAAAAACAGATTGCCGCATGCGCCGTTCGATCATCCCGTCCAGCTTTTTATTATATGCAATGGTAAAAGCAGCAGAATACTGCCGGATGGTTTTGCCGTTGCGTTCTTCAAACGCAAATTTTCTGTCGTCGGGAAATTGTTTGCTGAGTTCCTTTTCGCATCGCAATACGGTATCGGCGGCTTTGGCACTTTCTAAAACACGTTTCCAGATGAAGTCACCCGGGTTTTGTATGTAAACGGCTTTGCCGATGAAAAAATCGAATTCTTTTTCTGCCAGCAATTCCGGCACCCGGCTTTCCCAAAATCCATGAATGCCCGTTTGGTTGGTAAGCTGCCCGTTGTGATTGCTGCAGGCATGAAGCGGCACATGAGCATCGCCAATATAATGGCCGATCTCTGCACTTGTTTTCATAATACTACTGAAATTCTTTGTTTTGAATGCATCGGTTAGCCGGTAAAGCATGGTTTGAATATGCCAGGGTACAATGCCGTAGCGCTTCAATGAATCTTCACCAAACTTTGCCACTGCATCCGCCCATTTCCTGGGTAATGAATTGTAGGGATAAATTCCATAATGATCTATATCGATATAATGCCTGGGCCCTTCATCGGGTACCGCATACCTTCTTTTATCCGGGTCAACTGCGTGTTCACTTAAGAAGAGTATATTGGGTTTGTACAGCAAAACCATTTCGGGGGGCAGCAAAAAAACGGCGTAGTAATTGATCTTCTGGTGGGCATAAAAACCCCAGCACAGGGAAGGATGGTTAAGTAATAATAAAATGCAAAGCAGCATCAGA
>DAOQRQ010000140.1:0-7621 GCA_035355815.1 Ferruginibacter sp.
TTTTGAGCCGCTCATTCTGAGAAGAAGAATATCGTTGGTGGAAGTATTGCTTGGACTGATGGCCATTGCCGGTATCTATATCATTTTCGATTTTCACCCGCAGTATAAGATGGGGGTCATCTTTGGGATTGTATCTGCCATGGGCAGCGCCCTGTTCCCCATATTTAATAAACGGCTGCTCGTTGTTCATTCGCCAAAGATCCTTACACTGTATGAATTAGGGGGCGGACTCATCGCTTTGACCTTTTTAGTACCGCTGTACCTGGTACAATTCCCGGCAACTTATTATATGCCCACAACCACCGACTGGCTCTGGTTACTGGTACTGGCCTGGCTGTGTACCGTGTTGAGCTTTGATCTGCAGTTAAATGCATTGAAGAAGATTTCTGCCTTTACCGCAAACCTTACGTATAACATGGAGCCGGTGTATGGTATCATCCTGGCCTTTATCTTCTTTAAAGAAAATGAGAAGCTGCAACGGGAATTTTATATTGGCGTAGCGCTGATATTGCTGGCTGTTGTGTTGCAGATGCTGCGGATAAGGCGGCAATACAAACGATCCATCCAGCCGGTGAACTGATCTGCGATCAATCAGATCACAGGTAATCAATTTCCGTATCCATTTTTGCAAAGGACCTGAACATGGCAAAAACGCCGCAGTATTTTTCTGTTGAGAGGTTTACTGCTTTTATCATTTTCGGTTTGTCTTCTTCTGCCAGTTTTATTTTGTAAGTGACCTTTACCAGGTTGTATATTTTAGGATGTTCATTGGTAAGGGCTGCATGCACGGTAATGGTGAAGTTGCTGAACTCCACTTTCATTTTATTCAGGATGGAAACAATATCGATGCCGGTGCAACCTGCCAGGGAAGCCAGCATCATGCGTTTGGGACTGGGGCCGCTGTTGTCGCTGATCTCATCGGTAGGGTCGTCCATGGTTATTTTATGCCCGTCGATATCGGCAGTAAAAGACATGCGCTGGTTGAAACTGGTGGTTACTGAGTGTGTTGTCATGTTTTATTTATTAAGGGGAATTAATTTAAAGATAAGGGTTGCATAGCCGGAATTCTCCACCTGTTCAATTCTTATGTTATGGTTTCCGTTCAATTCAACTGCGGCATTGTGGTGGGTGTCTTCGTCGTACTTGTATTTAGATACATCCCAAAAGTCGATCATTAATTTACCATCAACAAAAACTTTTACCAGGTCGTCGGCTGTTACGCTGAGTTGGTAGGTTCCTTTTTCAACCTGCACGGTTCCGGTGGCAACAACAGCAAAAGAATCGGCCTGTAAATTTTTACCGATGGCTCCCCACCAGGTATAATCCACTTTTTTTACCTGTTCTGTTTTTACAGGCTTGTTGTTGTAAACCGTTTTGAACTGTTCATAATTTTTATTTGGATCGTGTGCAGCATCCCATTTATACCAGTTCACATCCCAGTTAATATCCGGTTGAAAATCACGGAAAGAGAAAATATAGATTCCTGCCGGTTGTTCGGCACCAAAGCGGCCGGTAAAGGTTTCGCCGCTGTATTGCAGCTGAAGCTGTACATCATTGCCAATCTTCTGTGCCTTGATCTCTGCGGGAAATGTTCCTTCCATGCTGGTGATGTGCCGGAGGTCATTGCTGTTTGAAACCGACCAGGTGCCTTTTGCCGGACCTAATATGTCAAAGTGGTAAACATCATTGCTGTCGATCTTTTTTAAAAAGATATACGGATAGGGACGATCATAAGGATAGGGTCCCCATTCGGTGATGCGTATCTGGTTGCGGCCTTTTTCAAATGTGGTAACGGGTATGGCATTCTGCTTCCAGGTACTGAGTATTTCAGGAATGATGGCAGCAGTGTCGGTAAGATCGACGGGATCGATATGCATTGCTTCTACCGAGCTGTCTTTTTTTACGGTTGTTCTTACATTTTCATATTCACTCTTCGATAAACTAAGATCACGGGTGAGGGTAAGATCATAGGCAACATTTTCATCTTTAAAACTGTTTCCCCAAAAACGGTAATTCATGCTGCGGGTATCTTTTTTATTGGCGTAACCCCAATCGGAAGGTTGTGTTTTTCGTGCCCAGAGTTTTATCGCAGCAGTCTTATTATTTTCGAACCGGTTGTTGCTGATACCGATGTTCTGCCCGTGTTCGATAGCAATGCCGATCCGGTTCTTTTCAAACCTGTTCCCGTTGATGGATGTTTCCCAGCTGTACCCGCCCCAAACACCATGATCGCATCCGTTAATGATGTTATCGATGATATGGCTTTTACTGAACGTTATCTCCACCCCATTCGTTGGAGCATAGCTGAAATCATTTTTATACACGTAGTTATCATTGCAGCCGCCTTCGCCGGTATCCATGGTTGTTTGCCCGGCCCATAAAAAGAAACCATCCCCGCTATGGGTTACGCTGTTGTAAGCGAATACATTTTCGTTACACTGTTCAAACACGAGGATGCCGGCGCTGTCTTGCCCCCGGTTATAGAATCCTTCGCTGTGGCCACGCACATTAAAATCAAGTTTGTTGTGCAGGACATTGTTGCGGCTGCTGCGGTACATGCCGATGCCGATGGCAGAGTTGAAAGAAAAATCATTATCGGTTATCTCGCCATCATTGCAGCGCATCATCATGAGGGCGCATTGCCCGCCGGTGATGGTATTGTTTTTGATCACGGGCTTGCTGCAATCCTTTAAATAGATACCGGCCCCGTATCGCAGCCATTCGTCGTTCTCGTTGTGGTGAAAACTCATCCAGTCGCTCACATCTTCGTGGAGCCAGGTGCTTTGTAATTGCTGGCGGTAATTATAACTGAAGTCGGAGCCTTCAATTACCAGGTTTTTGCAATCCTTCGCCATTACTGCCACTTTATATCCACTTACCCGGGCATTTTTAAGGGTGATATTATTCCCCTCGATCAGCAGGGCCAGGCCATAAAACTGGTTGGGGAGTTGCTTGTTGTTGCTTCCCTGGAGCAGGGCCTCATTAAAATCCACGGTTATATTGTTCCCTTTGATCCGGATCAGGGGCCTGTTCAGGGAATCGTTTCCATTAAGCCGGTACGTGGCTTTTTTTACCTTTATGGAACTGGTTATAACCATGCCCGGCCTCAGTTCCACCGGCTCCGGCTCCAAAGCCAGGGTAGTGAGGGTTAGAAGTAAAAAGCCGGGGGCCAGGAATCCTTTTTTAAGCCATTGCATAGGGGTAAAGGTAGATTTATTCACAATTTCAGTTTATTTGTGGGCAGAATTCTGCAAAAAAGGAAAAAATCTTCCATTTTGAACCCGGATTATTGATATTAAACCTTACCTTTGCCGTCCAAAAATTAGTACTATGGCTAGAGTATGTCAGGTTACAGGAAAGAAGCCGATAACCGGAAACAAGGTTTCTCACTCAAATATCAAGACAAAACGCCGGTTTTTACCGAACCTGCAGACCAAACGTTATTTCCTTGCTGAGGAAGACAAATGGGTTACCCTGAAGGTTTCTTCAGAAGCGATCCGCACCATCAATAAGAATGGGTTGTTTGCGGTGGTAAAGCAATTGCGTGCGGCTGGAGAGAAAATATAAACGTTAATCAGTAAAATGTTAATCCGTTAATCGGTTAACACGTTTAAACGGATTAACCAATTAACTAATAAACAATACAAAAATGGCAAAGAAAGGAAACAGGGTACAGGTAATTATGGAGTGTACCGAACACAAAACAAGTGGTCAGCCGGGAACCAGCCGTTATATTACCACTAAAAACAAAAAGAACACCCCAGAGCGTATGGAGCTGAAGAAATTCAATCCCATCCTGAAGAAAGTGACTGTTCACAAAGAGATCAAGTAAACGTTAATCCGTTAATCGGGTAATACGTATAAACGGATTAACTGATTAACAACTAAACATACTACCATGGCAAAAGCAGCTAAAACAGCGATAAAAACCAAAGACCAGAAGGCAGCAGCCGACGCTAAGAACTGGACAAAAGTGATACGTACATTACGCAGTCCTAAAACAGGGGCTTATACCTTTAAGGAAGCGATCGTACACAAAGACAAGATCAAGGAATTCCTGGCGAGCTGATTATTTCGTCATGAAAAAAATATATAACTAAGCTGTTCTGGTTTTCAGAATGGCTTTTTTTGATACCAGATACCAGAAGCCGGATACTTGATACTGGCCGCAGTTCAATTATTAAAAAGTTTCTCAGCATAAAGAGTGTACCCGGTATCAAGTATCCAGCATCAAGTATCAATCTTTCGTCATGGGCATCTTCGATAAACTTTTTGGAAAGAAACAGCAGCAGGAAACCCTGCAGCAGGGTATGCAAAAGACCCGGGAGGGGTTCTTCAGCAAGATAACCAAGGCCATTGCAGGTAAGAGCACCATAGATGAGCAGGTGCTGGACGACCTGGAGAATGCCCTGGTAAGCGCCGACGTGGGCGTGGAAACCACGGTTAAGATAATCGACCAGATAGAAAAGAGGGTTGCCAGAGACAAATACCTCAATACCTCCGAACTCAACGGCATCTTAAAAGAAGAGATACAGAATATTTTAATTACGGCCCCGCAAGACAGCAGCTACGTGAACTACGAATTACCCGCCGGGCATAAGCCCCATATTATTTTAGTGGTAGGTGTGAACGGCGTTGGTAAAACAACCACCATTGGTAAACTGGCGCATAATTTTTCAAAGGCGGGCAAATCCGTTTTATTAGGCGCTGCAGATACTTTTCGGGCTGCTGCGGTTGACCAACTGACCATCTGGAGCGAACGGGCAGGAGTACCCATCGTTAAAAAGGATATGGGAAGCGATCCTGCCGCCGTGGCCTTTGATACCGTTAACAGTGGTGTGGCCAGGAATGTGGATGTGATATTAATTGATACGGCAGGCCGGCTTCATAATAAAGCTCACCTCATGGATGAGTTAAGCAAGATCAAACGGGTGATACAGAAAGTGATACCTGAAGCGCCGCATGAAGTGATGCTGGTGCTTGATGGCAGTACCGGGCAGAATGCATTGGAGCAGGCCAAACATTTTACAGCAGCCACCGATGTGTCGGCATTAACCATCACCAAACTGGACGGAACAGCCAAAGGCGGCGTGGTATTGGCCATTGCCAGCCAATTCAAAATACCGGTGAAATTCATTGGTGTGGGCGAAAAAGCCGAAGACCTGCTGGTGTTTGATAAAGCAGATTTTGTGAACAGCCTGTTTAGTATAACTGTTGAATAAAGACCAATCTCCTTCACCTGATTTATTTTATACCTGCTAAGCAGTATCTGTGGATCCGTGATTATTTACTTCCCGGCAGGTTGTTGCAAGCACCCCCTTTATAAATAATACCACAGGCGAACCTGTCGCCGGATTTAAATGCCCGTCAAAATCACAGTCAACCGTTCTTGTTTGAACAAGTGATTTCAACTCTTTATTTTTTAAATCGTACAGGTGAATATTTTTAAGGAAGTTACCGGGTGAGGAGAAAGACCGGTAAAGAAGAAGCCCCTGTAGAAACAGGGGCCGGTTACCAAAACTAACTGCTTATGAGAAAATTTTTATTGCTTAATTTTTACAACACAAATATCCGTTGCTTTCGTAAGATCCGCTGTTAACACTTGTATAAAAGCCAGTTAAAGGAGCGTTAAAACAGATCAGGGTTTTCAACAGGTTATTGACATTTTATATCAACAGGCATCATTCAGTAAATGTTAAAGCCGCCCTTTTCAGGAACGGCTTTATATGTTTTCATGTGCCGGGAAAATTATCTTCCGCCACCACCTAAGCCGCCGCCACCACCTTCTGTGCGTTTATTCTCATCTTCAATAGAGGTCTTTCGTTGGCGTGCTGCCTTTATCTGTGCGCTACCAAAACGGTAACTGAAATTGATCTTAAACTGCCGGCTTTCCCAACGGCCGCTGGCTTCATTGTACTGGCCGGTAAAGTTGTTACTTCCACTGAATTTCATGAGACGGAACATATCGCTTACAGCCACTCTCAGGTTTGCTTTTCCTTTGAAAAGGGTTTTCTGCACCCCGCCATCAATGCCGTAAATGGCTTTGCTCTTGAATGTGCCCTGCCAGATAGTGGGTGAATTGTAAAATCCGCTTAACTCTGCTTTAAAGCCTTTACCAAGGTTAAATGTGTTCTGCATAAAGAAACTCAGTGCAAAAACATCCAGGTCTATCTTACGGTCTCCGCCGCCAAAGTCGGCTTTGTACATGGAATAATAAGAATTAAGGTTCACAAAGAAACCATACCACTTGTACTGGAATGGATAGCTGATATTCAGGCTCACGATATCCTGTGTGGCCAGGTTCTTCTTGGTAAGGAAACTTTTTGATCCTTCGGTTGTATCCGGCAACTGGGTGAATATATCTTTCACATGACTGTAGTTCAACTGGGTATTCAGCTTGTATTTATACGTATGCGTGATACCAAAACTGTTAGTATACTGCGGCTTCAACTGGGTATTACCCTTCAAGAAGGTATAGTCATTGAGTTTGAATTCAAATGGGTTCAGGTCCTGGTAGGCTGGCCGGTCAATACGGCGGCTGTACGTGATACCAAACTGACTCATCGGGTTTTTATTGAACGTGATGGCAGCGCTTGGGAAAAGGTTGGTGTAATTACGGTGTATGGATGAATCGTAATTTTCATAGAGGCCGGTATTACTGTTGTATTTCAGTCCGGTCGACGTTCCATCCGATACGGTGTTCTCTACCCTCAGTCCAAACTGAACCATAAAGCCTTTGAATGCCCGGTTATAATTCACATAAAGGGCATTAATATTTTCTGTGTACTTGAAGCGGTTGCTTTTATCCTTGTCATAGATCTCCATATTCCCGATCACATCATACCTGCTGAAATCATTGTCGGTTTTTACAAAGCCTATTTTGCCACCGATCCCCAGGCGCCCTTTTTGGAAATTACGTTCATAATCAGCCTTTACCGAAAAAATATCAATATCGGTTGGAGAGATCATGTGGTAAACATTGCTATAGAGTTTTGTAGTACCCGTTGCATCATAATAATCATTTGGCTGAAACTGGTTTCCGCGGAGTTTGAAGGTGCCATAGTCGGCATCAATATTCAGTTCTGTGCCCCCTGTTACAGCATAGCGGTAGTTGATATTTGTATTTACATTATTTCGTTTTGTTTCGTTGTTGCTGGTAGCCCGCAATAATCTCGAAACGGTATTAGTTGGCCGGTAAATAATGTCCATCGGGCCCTCGGTTTCCATTATGTTTTTAGCAATATTGCCGTTCAGGATAAACCCGATCGTACTTTTTTTATTGATAAAGAAATCAGCACCAGCTTTAAAATTATTTCCGTATTTATTCCGGTTCAGCATCCGGTTACGCTGGTCAAAAATACTGTCACCCTGCTCCCTGTACAGCTTGAAATTATTCTCATTTATACCGGTGTTGAAATTATAGTTGCCAAACAGGTTCATTTTTTTATTCCGGTGGTTCAGGGACAAACCGGCATTGTATTTTGCATAAACTCCAATATTATAACCCGCCGTAAAGTTACCATTGGTACCAATGGTCTTGTCTTTTTTAAGTTTGATATTGATGATACCTGCATTACCTGCCGCTTCATATTTGGCAGAAGGATTGGTGATGAGTTCAATA
>DAOQRQ010000141.1:0-7502 GCA_035355815.1 Ferruginibacter sp.
TCCGGTGCTTTGCCCATTCACGACGTAAGCCTGTACGGATCTACAGAAAAGAACCAGCATACACTGAACTGGAAGATCATTGCCGATGAGCCGGTAAAAACGGTCGTTATTGAAGCCTCAGACGACGGCAACCGTTTCGGTACACTAACAACAGCAGCAGGCACCGCAACGAATTTTTCTTATCATTCGTATAAACCCGGCCCGGTTTATTATCGCCTGAAAGTGACCTCTATACTTGACCAGACTGTTTATTCCAATACCATCGCCCTGAAGGGAACGGGCAATATTGAGAGGCCGTTTTACGTTTCTACATTGGTTCGGGACCAGGTTACTATTAATGCAGCCCGGAACTATCAATACCTGTTATGTGATATGAACGGAAGGGCCATTTCCAAAGGAACGGGGCAGGCAGGTATTAATAAGATCGGTTTTTATGACCAGCCCGATGGCATGTATATCATCCGGCTTTTCAGTAATAATGAACAACAAACAGAAAGAATTATAAAACAGTAAGGTAGATTCATGTGTAAGTCAGGGGGTAGCGTTAGGGGCTATCCCCTTTTTTTATTCTGCAATAGCATTATTATATGGTTAATTGATACGTTGTGTTTTAATTTATCCGTAACTTTAAAAAACCCATTTTTATGTTATGGAGAAAATTTAACGGAGACCCCATCCAGATTCCCATTAAAAATGCTGTTGAGCAGGCCATCAAAAGAGAAACAGCAAACGGTTTTCATTTAAAAGTTTGTATCGGAACCGACAGCCAGGTAAAAGGCAGGGAAACGGAGTTTGCCACCGTAATTGTTTTTTTACGGGAAGGCCACGGCGGTTTCATGTTCATCCACAATGAAAAAACGCTGCAGAGCTACAGCATCAAGGAACGGATGCTGGTGGAAGTGGCCAAAAGCATTGAGATCGCTTACGAACTCTGCGACCTGTTCACCGTGTATGATGTGGATATGGAAGTGCATGCCGACATCAACACCAACCCTCACTTAAAAGCAACGAAGCCTTGCGGGAAGCTATGGGTTATATCCTGGGAATGGGCTTTGCCTTTAAAGCCAAACCCGAGGCCTTTGCCAGCAGCAGTTGCGCCAATAAAGTGGTGAACTGATCCTGCCAGACACATCTCCTTTACAGCATGTGTTCACAACACAGGCCATACACCTTACTCCCTAATTTCACGTCAGTTATCAGCACCAAGACCGGAATTGGTTTCTTCTATAAAGGATAAGATCTTATCTCTCCCGGATTTTTTAACCGCACTGCTTACAAAATGCTGTGGTAAAAACTGCCAGGTCTTTTTCATCGCTTCCAGGAAATCTTTTACGTTCTTACTTACCGTGCGCTGGTTCACTTTATCCGCCTTGGTAAACACAAGACAAAGCGGGATCTGCCATTTTTTTAACTGTTCTAAAAATTCAAGGTCGATCTTTTGCGGCGTATGCCGGGCATCTATCAGCACAAATACCATGGAAAGGTTTTCCCGCTTCCGCAGGTAATTCTCGATCATCTGTTCCCAGCGGTTACGGCTTCGGATGCTTACTTTGGCAAAACCATAACCGGGCAGGTCAACCAGGTACCATTTATAGGTATTGATCTTTTTCTTGCCATCGGATTCATCAATATTGCTTACGATCTCAAAGTGATTTATTAATTGAGTCTTACCGGGAGCGGAAGAGGTTTTCGCCAGCTTATCATTATTACAAAGCATATTGATCAGCGATGATTTGCCCACATTGCTTCGTCCAATGAATGCATACTCCGGTTTATCGGGCACGGGGCATTGTTCGTAACCAGGGCTGCTGATGATGTACTTGGCTGATTTGATGTGCATGGGGCAAAGATAGCTGAAAGCGGATACTGGATGCTGGATACTGGAAAGAACCGGATAAGGCAAAGTTATTCTATACTTAATGTTGTATTCAGTGACCAGTATCCAGTAACCAGTATCCAGCATCTATCCCTATCTTTGCACCCGATGACAGATTACGCACACGATACGGTAGTACCTTATAAAGATTCCGGGTTGGGTAAGAAGCAACAGGTGGCCGGCATGTTCAATGATATCGCATTCCGCTACGATTTTATGAACCGCTTCCTCAGTGGCGGCATCGATATTTCGTGGAGAAAAAAAGCCATTAAGCAGCTGGCAGGCATTAAGCCAAAAACCCTGCTTGATGTGGCCACCGGTACAGCAGATATGGCCATTATGGCATCTGGTATACTGAAACCCGGAAAGATCACCGGCATCGACATCAGCGACGGCATGCTGGCAATAGGCCGGGAGAAAATTAAGAAGGCTGGCCTGCAAAACAGTATTGAACTGTTAAATGGCGACAGCGAAACAATAAATTTTGAAAACGATTCGTTTGAGGCGGTAACCGTAGCATTTGGGGTACGTAATTTTGAGAACCTCGAGAAAGGATTAAGTGAGATCAGGCGGGTACTAAAGCCCGGGGGTAAATTAGTGGTACTCGAATTCAGTAAGCCAAAAGCACCGGTTGTAAAAAGCATGTATAATCTGTACATGAAATTTATCTGCCCCGGCGTGGGTAAATTATTCTCTAAAAACCGCAGCGCATACCAATACCTCGACGAATCAATTAAACAGTTTCCTGAAGGGAAAAATTTCACCAATATCCTGGACAACCTGGGATACAGGAACACTTATTCTAAACCACTGAGCTTAGGTATATGCAGCATCTATTGCGGAGAAAAGTAAAAGTATTTGGTATCGTTTTGTTCTGTCTACCCCTGGCGGCAGCAGCCCAGTTACGGGAGAAACTGAACCTGCCCGATCACGACGAAAAAAAGATACACTTCGGTATCAACCTCGGCTTCAACCGTTCTCATTTCAGTTTTACACACCATGTTCCTACGTTCCTGCAGCAGGACAGCATCATGGTCATTGAAAGCATCAACAGTACCGGTATCAACCTGGCCTGGCTGGTAAACCTTAACTTAAGCGAACATTTTGCCTTGCGTACTTACCCGGTTAACCTCACGTTTACCGAAAAAGCATTTCAATACAACCTGCCCAAACCCGATTTCCCGGAGGGAGAAGACTTTACCACGATAAAAAAAGTGCAATCTATCACACTTACATTACCGGTGCAGTTAAAATTTCAGAGCGACCGTATTGATAATTTCCGGGTGTATATGATGGCGGGTATGAAAGCAGAGTATGACCTGGCTTCCAATGCCGGTGCAAGAAAAGCGGAAAATCTTATTAAATTGAAACGGCTTGATTATGGCGCAGAAGCAGGGATCGGGTTCCATTTCTACTTTCCCATGTTTGTACTTACTCCTGAGATCAAGATGGGATGGGGTATTGGTAACCTGCATAGCCGGGATGCAAACCTCAAATTCTCAAATACCATCGATAAGATCAACTCCCGGATCATTTCTTTCTCGTTAACGGTGGAATAAACCAGATACTTGATCCTGTATCCTTGATTCTTGATATGGCTCAAGGGATCAAACAGACTTTACATTCTTATCCAGCATCCTGCATCTTGCATCCAGTATCCAGCATCCCGTATCTAGTAATCATACCGCCGGCTGAACATATTCAACCGGATGCCTGCAATAACGGTGGTGCTGGTTGATGAAGTTGGATTTAGCAAGGTTTTATACTGACGATATTGGCCGGATATCTCTATGAATAAATTTTCCTTGAGTTCATAAGAAACCTGCAAATACCCATTGAAGCATTTCGCTTTGTTGCCACTGCCGATCTTGAATCCTTCATTCATCGATCTTGTTGTATAATCCCGGAAGATATTGCCGCCATAATTCCTGCCCGAACTGTCTAAGCCCTGGTAATAATAAATGGCCTGCAGGTACACATACCATTTTGGTGCAGGCTGGTAGCGGACAATGCCCAGCACTTCCTGAAAGTTTGCACCCAACGGATGGGCCAGCGGCTGATTATAATGTGTGTAGTTGGAAATGGTATCGTTGTGCGAATACGTGAACGGACGAACCCGGTTTGCTTCTACCTGTATATCTAAATTCTTTACGCCAAATGCATCCAGGTATTTTATACCGAGCTGTAATCCCCATTTGTTCACCCAGCTGGTTGGTTTGTTTTTTATTTCCGATAAGATGAATTCATCCAGCAGCAATTGTCCGTACAATTGAGCCCGGTGTTTAATGTTTGCCTTAAAATCAATTCCGGCCAGTGCGTTATCGGGGCTGCCCACCGTGCCTTCAATATGCCGGTAAAAGATGATGGGGTTAAGGTATTGAAAATCGAACCGGTTCTTACGCCCAAAGATCACGCCTTCAAACAAACCTATGTTAAGCCACTTGGTAACGTTCATGCTGAGATGGTGCATGGCAGCGTACTTACGATCTAACAAGGTATCGCCTGCTTTTTTAAACTGCGGCATCAGTTCCATGAACAGGTTCTGGTAATTGATCTTCCAGATTCGGGTGTTAAGTTTTAAGTACAGGTTGCTGTTGCCCCAGTCGCTTAAGAATAAACTGCGGTAGCCATTGCCGATGAAATTTTTATCATAACCAAACTGGATATCGATCGCTTTAGCAGCATTAAAAGTGATGTAACCACGGGCATCAAAATAGTCCACGCCGGATGTTTTAAATGGTTTGTAAAAACCTACTCCCGGTACCGCCCTGAAATTGCTTACCTGTTGCTGAAAGAACAGCGGGCCTCTTTCCTGGTTGTCGGTAAGAAAAGTGGCAAAGCCGACTTTTTTGCCGATCATGCCTCTCAGCATAACACCCCGGCTGTTCATATAAACAGATTCGTTCTTCGTTCCGGTTTCATAGCCGGCGCTTAACAGCAGTACCGGGTTAAGCGCCAGGAAAAAATTAGGGGTCTTTACTTCCAGGAAGTTGGGCCTGGTCTTATAAAAGGTTTTCAGTATTGGCCTTTTGCTTTTGAATTCATCTGTTTTGCCCGTAACCCATTCGGTATTGTTCATTAAAAAACGCTGCAGGTTGTATTCATCAATGGAGGTCAGTGCCTGGTCCATCCATTCGGGGTATTTATCCCGGCCGGTCAATGTATCCACATAACCCAGGCGGGCACTGTCGATGAATTCGGCCTGCTCTACAATATATTTCCGGTTAAAAGGTTTGAGGGTGGAAAAATTAAGGTGGGTATTCTTCTGTTGCTTGATCTCCATCCGCTCCACAAAATGAATGTCTTTGGATCCCTGTGTTAAATAGGTGGATTGGGCAGAGGCAAAAGCAGGGCAAATAAAAATGAGCAGTTTGGTTAAGCTTTTAATAATTTGCATTGGATAATTTTAGTTTTAACAGGCATCTGAATTCAATTCAAGATATGCAAAAATACCTTTTTAAGAACATACAGGTTGTAAATGAAGGAAAAATCCATTCGCTTGATGTGCTCACTAACGGCGAACGGATAGAGAAAATTGCACCTGCTATTGAAACAAAACACCGGGTTACCGAAATCAATGGCGAAGGCAAACATCTTTTTCCCGGTGTGATAGATGACCAGGTACACTTCAGGGAACCCGGGCTTACACACAAGGCAAATATCTATACAGAGAGTAAAGCTGCTGTAGCTGGCGGCGTTACCAGTTTTATGGAAATGCCCAATACCATTCCCAATGCGCTTACACCAGGCCTGCTGGAAGATAAATACAGTATTGCAGCGCAAACCTCGCTGGCCAATTATTCTTTTTTCATGGGCACCAGCAACAGCAATGCCGATGAAGTGTTGAAGATGAACGATCGCAAAAAAGATGTGTGCGGCGTAAAGATATTCATGGGAGCCAGCACGGGTAATATGTTGGTGGATAGTCATGCGGCACTGGATAAAGTGTTCCGGGAAAGTGAAATGCTCATCGCCACCCATTGCGAAGACGAGCGGATCATCAAACAGAATTATGAGCGTATTAAAAATGTAAAAGCGGATCTGTCTGCTGCCGACCACCCGTTGATACGGAATGAAGAAGCCTGCTTTGAATCTTCACTCATTGCCATAAAGTTTGCACAGAAGTACAACAGCCGTTTACACATCCTGCACATCAGCACCGAAAAGGAACTGCAGCTTTTTGGCAACATGATGCCGTTGAAAGAAAAAAGAATTACGGCCGAGGTTTGTGTGCATCACCTGCATTTTACCGCCGATGATTACGAACGGCTGGGCTATAAAATAAAATGCAACCCGGCCATTAAAGCGCCCAGCAATAAAGAAGCACTGTGGAAGGCATTGCTGGATGATCGCCTGGATGTTATTGCCACCGATCATGCGCCCCATCTTTTATCAGAAAAGGAAGGACCTTATGAACATGCACATGCCGGACTGCCGTTGGTGCAGCATCCGCTGTTGCTAATGCTCCATTATCATAAACAGGGAATGATCAGCCTGGAAAAAATTGCCGAAAAGATGAGTCATGCGGTGGCCGATTGTTTCCAGGTAGAAAACCGGGGTTATATACGGGAAGGTTATTTTGCCGACCTGGTGGTTGTTGATAATAACCTTCCTTACACCGTTACTAAAGAGAATATTTTTTACAAATGCGGGTGGAGTCCCCTGGAGAATTTTACATTTCCTGCATCTATAGTAAACACTTTTATAAGTGGCCACCAGGTTTATGCAAACGGAAAGTTTGATGAATCGGTAAAAGGACAACGGCTTTTATTTAACCGGTAAAACATAATAATTCCCCTTTAGGGGATAGGGGTATGGATATAGACAAAACAACGCTTGATGATCTTTCGGTGTTTCGCAACGGAGAAGAAACAGCTGTATTGGATAAGCTGAACCTCTGCAGCACCACCCATGGCAGCGAACAGTTGCGGATCAACTTCAGCACGGCTTTAAAAACAACCGAAGAAGTGATCGCAGTGCAGCAAACCCTCAAACTGATATTGCAGTACCAGCATCAATGGCCTCGGGAGATCACAAACGGAACCGTGATGGTGGTGGAAAAATTCTTTGATTCAAACATCAGCATCATTCCTGCCAACCCTTCTTCACTGCAGGCATATACTTATAAATTATTGCATGGCCCCGATTTTGCGTTGGTGAATTACTCCGCCAAACATTGCTTTGACTTTATAAAAGGATTTCAGCAATTGCTGAAACTGTTTTCCGGAACCGAACAGCCGGCTCCATTGAAGGCATTGCTGAACAATGTGCAGCAGATCATCAATAAACCGCAGTTTGATATCGTTGCAAAGCATAAGAACTCCGATTCGCTCACCCGGGCGCAGTTGCTGCACTTTGCACATTTTGTGCGCTACAGTTACAAGCACAATATGCTCGACCTGGTGGTGATGTATGCCCAGGCAGATGCCTGGTATGGTATGGCAAGGGCGGTGCAGAAATACGGGTTGGTATTTCCGGAGTTTGTTCAGCACAGCGGACCGGTGGTGGAAGCAACGGGTTTATACCACCTGTTGGTGCAGGAGCCCGTGAGTTACGATGTAATGCTTAACCGGCAAACCAATTTTCTCTTTTTAACCGGGGCCAATATGGCGGGCAAAAGCACTTT
>DAOQRQ010000142.1:0-7463 GCA_035355815.1 Ferruginibacter sp.
CCAGGTACATACACGGTTTGCCTGCGGGTGAAAAGAAATAATAATACCGGAACCACTCCTTGTGTAAGTGAGATATGTAAGACTGTTGTTGTAACAACTGGTTGCAACCTGCAGGCATATTTTATTTCACAACCCGATTCATTGCATCCGTTGCGCATCAAGTTCACCAATATGAGCGTTCCCATCAGTCCGTCTGATTCGGTACGCTGGACATTTGGCGACGGTACTTCCATAAGCGGATTGCAAAGCGATCCAAACGTTGCCAACCCAACACATATCTATGCACAGGCCGGTACCTATACCGTATGTATACGGGTGAAGAAAAACCTGGCTACAACTCCTAATCCATGTGTAGCAGAATACTGCAAACAGGTAGTGGTTAACCCTCCACCTCCTTGTAACCTGCAGGCTTATTTCATTGCACAACCCGATTCGTTGCATCCGTTACGTATCAAGTTCACCAATATGAGTGTACCCATCCATCCAACAGATTCGGTACGCTGGACATTTGGTGACGGAACTTCTGTAAGCGGATTACAAAGCGATCCGAATGTTGCCAATCCAACGCATATCTATGCACAGGCAGGAACATACAACGTTTGTATACGGGTGAAGAAGAACCTGAACACAACACCCAACCCTTGTGTTGCTGAATTCTGCAAACAGGTAGTGGTGAATGCTCCGCCATGCAATGTGCCCGTTAACTTCAGCTGGCAGCTGGATCAAACAAATCCACGGAAAGTATATTTCACCAATCTTACCGTTGCACCAACATCTGGCGCTACAGCCATATGGACATTTGGCGACGGCACATCGGCCACAACCTGGAATGCGGTTCATGAATATGCCCAACCAGGCCGTTACCGTGTTTGCCTGAAGATCACATTCGGACCAAATTGTGTAAGGGAAAAATGCGACAGCATACTTATTCCTTCACCAACACCACCATGCAATAACCAGAGCAACTTCAATTTTATACGGTCAACTGCCAACAGCCAGACCTATACATTCACGCCGGTATATCAAAACAGCTCGGCACAATACACCTGGACATTTGGCGACGGAACCGGCAGCCAGAGCATGATCGCCACACACCAGTATACACAACCGGGTACGTATACCGCCTGTCTTACTGTATGGCGTGGGCCAAACTGTGCTTCCACCACCTGCAAAACAATACAGGTAACACAGCAGATCATTTGCGACAGTGTGCATGTGGATTATACCTACCAGGCAAATCCGCAGGTGCCGAATAAGATAAGTTTCTATGCCAATTCAAATTACCCGATTCTGGATCAAACCTGGATCATAACCAAACTCCCTGCTACAGCTGGAACAAACCCGGTTATCCTCCATCAGAACAATCCTATTTACATGTTCCCCGATACCGGATACTACAGGGTATGTTTAAAAGCGATAACACTGGGTGGCTGTGTGAAAGAAGTTTGCAAAACAATTCATATTACACAAGTGGCTAACTCCTGTGTGTTGCAGGCTTATCCAAACCCCACTTCCAGCACGGTTAATGTGAACGTAACATTAACACAACCTGAAATGATACATGCCTACATGTACAATACACAGAATGTACTGGTAAGAGAAAAACATGTGCAGGGAGTATCTGGACTTAATATTGTAAACTTCTCCGTTGGCGATCTGCCGGCCGGGTTATATACCATCAAACTTATTTACGGAAACCATGTGTGCTACGCACAGTTCCAAAAACTGTAATACCTGGGGTTATTTTTAAAAGCAGGCCTGTAACAGAAATGTTGCAGGCTTTTTTTATTTGCAGCCATACCGGAGAACTGGTATTAAGAAGCCAGGCAAGCTTCGGAACAGCCCAGCCTATTTGTTAACAGGTGTTAGTATCCTTAAAACCTTAAAAAAGATAAAGATATATTTGTTAAAAATCTGAATGCCGATGAACGGCTTGTACGTATTTCTCTCTCTAACAGCCACTGTTTTTGGAATAACACCCCCGGAAAAAGATCCGGCCGGGATAACCCCGGCAACTTTCACTGCTTCAGAAAGAACAATCACGCATAAACTGGGCGACCGCAATATTTCATTTAAAATTGCACAGTATGGTGAATTTGTAACCACCTGCTGTGTGAATTTGCACGACGATGAGATGACAGCAGTAAAAGCAGCCAGGTCTGTTTTGGAAGAAAGGGGCGGATTACTGATCAAGATCGAGAACGACGCCAAACGAAACATCAGTTTCCCGTTCAAAGGGGTGATCTATACATTTGATCCCAACAGGATATTTTCCCGCACGGGTATAATGCTCACCTTAAAGGCGGCAAAGGGGAAAATAAATCCCCTGGCGGTGATTGAAGTGGAAAAATTTGCAGCCCGCCTGCTTGAGCTTATACCAGACAGCATTTCCTGCCTGATAGCATTGCACAATAATACCGACGGGGATTTTTCTGTTCGTACCTATTTACCCGGTGGCATCAGGCAAAACGATGCCAGCCAGGTTTATGCAGATACCTGGCAGGATATAGATGATATCGCACTCACCACAGACCAGGCGATCTATAACAAAATGGCATCCTCCGGCTACAACAGCATTTTGCAGGATAATATCAATGTATACAAGGATGGTTCGCTGAGCGTATATTATGGCGAACAGAACAGGCGCTATATCAATATTGAAACGCAACACGGGAAAACAATGCAGTATAAGGAAATGCTGCAAAAATTATTACACATCCTGGATGAGGAGAAAACTACCCTGGTTACCAGTATCGGAAGCATTGATGCCGATAAGATAGCTCCCCTGCGGTAATTTTACCTTCCAAACATTTTATCCAGTTCGTCTTTTTTAAACTCCAGGTACGTGGGCTTGCCATTGGCAGTGGTGTTGGGCGTACTGCAGTTGAACAGGTCTTCTACAAGAGTCTTCATTTCTTTGTCGGTCAATGAGGTTCCCGCTTTAACAGATTGCTGAAGCGATAAGGAACGCAACAGTTTCTCCCGCTTACTGAATTTAAGATCGCTGCTGAAGTGTTTATATTGTTCCAGCATTTTTTCAATAGCTGGTTTTTCATTCCCCTGGTCAATATCGGCAGGCGTACCTTGTATCACGAACGTATTGTTGCCAAAGGGTTCCAGCAAATAACCCAGGTGATTCAGCTCCGGCAATAATTCATTTAACAATACAGCATCGGCTGCAGCCAGTTCCATCGTGGCCGGAAACAAACTCTGCTGGGCAGCGATGGGTTTACCTTCAACGGCCAGCGCAAACCGTTCATACAAGATACGCTCATGGGCATTTTGCTGGTGAATGAGGTAGTAGCCTTTGTCGGTTTGCGCAACGATAAAGCTGTTATGGAGTTGAAGAAGGTTGTCTGTTTGTGGCTTGTAGTTCGTGGATACTGCGCTGTGCAAGTCTGCCTGCCCCCTGTGGCTATCGCCTTGCGGCTCTGTCTTCTCATAAAAATCTTTCCAATGCTTCAGCTCACTTTTGCTTTCAATAAAATGAGATTGATTCTTTTGCGTGAATGTTTTATACAGCGAGGATGCAGAAGCCGATGATTTTTTTTCTTCGGTGAATGGCTTGCTTACCGCATCTAAACTTTGTATGGAGGCGTCCAGTTCAAAGTCGAGCGTAGGCGTAATACTGAACTGCGCCAGCGCATGTTTTACCGCACTCTGCACAAAAGCATACACGATCTTCTCGTCTTCAAATTTTATCTCCTGTTTGGTGGGGTGTACATTGATATCAACCTGCGAGGGGTCCAGGTCGATGAACAGGGTATACATCGGGAAACTGTCTTTGGCGATCATCTCGTCAAAGGCATTCATCACCGCATGATTCAGGTAAGCGCTTTTGATGAAGCGGTTGTTCACAAAAAAGTACTGATCGCCCCTGGTCTTCTTGGCTGTTTCGGGCTTGCCCACAAAACCGTAAATATTCATGTAGTCTGTTTGTTCCTGCACCGGAACCAGTTTGGCCGCATAACTATTACCAAGTATCTGCACAATACGCTGCTTCATGGTTCCCTTCTCCAGGTGGAAAACCTCTTGCCCGTTGCTGGTAAATGAAAAAAATACTCCGGGAAACGACATAGCAACCCGGATGAATTCGTCTACAATATGCCGCAATTCGGCTGCATTACTTTTCAAAAAATTCCTTCGTGCGGGCACATTAAAGAAAAGATTTTTCATAGCTATGCTGGTACCTGTTGCAGTTGCAACAGGTTCCTGTCTTATCACATTACTATTCTCGATCTCTATATAAACCCCTGTATCTTCATCCGACATCTTTGTTTTTAATTCCACCTGCGCCACTGCGGCAATACTTGCCAGCGCTTCGCCCCTGAAGCCCATGGTCTTGATACGAAAAAGGTCATCAATATTTTTTATTTTGGAAGTTGCATGGCGTTCAAAAGCCATCCTTGCATCTGTTTCACTCATGCCACGGCCATTATCAATAACCTGTATCAATGCCTTGCCGGCGTCATTAACGATCAGCCTGATCTCATCTGCCCCTGCATCCACCGCATTTTCCAGCAGTTCCTTCACGGCGCTGGCCGGCCGCTGGATCACTTCACCAGCTGCGATCTGGTTGGCGATATTATCGGGCAATAATTGAATGATATCGGGCAAAATCCTGTAATTTAGAACGTCAAAAATAACACATCCTTCCCACTATAAATTTTTTGTATCAATATGAGGAGAATTCAACTGGCCCTGCTTCTTTTTATCGGCATTAATGGCTTTGCACAGGAAAATGCCACTTCCCGCTGGATAGACAGCGTTTTTAAGACCTTAACTCCCGATGAGCAGATAGCACAATTGATGGTAGTGCGGCTTTCTGAAAAAACAGCAACGGGTTATATTTATTACGATAGCCTTGTAATGGAATTGGTAAAAAAACATAATGTTGGTGGCGTTTGCCTTTTCCAGGGAGGGCCTGTGCTGCAGGCAACAACCATTAATAATTTACAGGCGGCAGCAAAAACTCCCATCCTCATGTGCATTGATGGCGAGTGGGGACTGGGCATGCGGTACGACAGTGTGCTTCCGCTTCCCAGGCAAATGATGATGGGGGCAGTTCAGGATCCCCGTATTATGTATCAATACGGAAAGATTGTAGGCAATCAATGTAAACGTGCCGGCATTCAGGTGAACTATGCCCCGGTGATGGACATTAATAACAACCCCGACAACCCGGTGATCAACGATCGTAGTTTTGGAGAAGATAAATACAAAGTGGCCGAATACGGTATCCAGTATATGAAAGGAATGCAGGATGCAGGCATTATGTCCTGTGCTAAACATTTTCCGGGCCATGGCGATGTGGCTGTAGATTCGCATAAAGATCTGCCTGTTATTAATAAAACCCGGGCTCAACTTGATTCCCTGGAATTGTATCCGTTCCGGGAAGTTTTTAAAGCCGGTATTGGCAGCGTGATGATCGCCCACTTATCCATTCCGGCCATAGACAATACGCCCAACAAACCCACATCCATCAGTTATAAAAATGTAACCGAACTGATGCGTAATGAATTGGGATACCAGGGACTCACGTTTACTGATGCCCTGGGCATGCAAGGCGTAAATAAATTTTATCCCAACGGCGCCGCTTCGGTAGAATCATTGATTGCGGGCAACGACATGCTTTGCCTTCCGGGGGATGTCCCGATGTCTATCACTAAAATTAAAGCAGCCATAGACAGCGGAAGGCTCAACTGGGCCGATATTGAAAAGCATTGCAAAAGAGTATTGACGGCAAAATATCAATACGGACTCTCTAAACTACAGCCGGTGAATACAGAGAATTTAACCAGCGACCTGAATAGTAATGTACCTTTTATGCGCAAACT
The DNA here is from genome assembly GCA_035355815.1 of Ferruginibacter sp. Lineage (GTDB taxonomy): Bacteria > Bacteroidota > Bacteroidia > Chitinophagales > Chitinophagaceae > Ferruginibacter. Next base: position 5,838 of record DAOQRQ010000142.1, read on the forward strand.
GATTGCCCAGGAAGCACTGACCGTTTTGAAAAAAACTGACGCTGCTTTTTTCCCTATGACGGTAAAAGATAACCCTGCTAAAGCTGATGTGGTTTATGTAAGCGTAGGGATGAATACTGATAATGCGTTTGCAACACGTATTCGTAATGATTATAAAGCAGATGTAATTTATTTCGATTACAAGCAGGATGCATCGGGCATTTCAGAAACAGTTGCATCTATAAGAAAGCAATACAAAAATGTCGTCATTGGTGTTCATGCCTACAGCCGTACGCCTGCCAATAATTTCGGCATCAGCAAAAATGCGGTTGACCTGGTTGCCCAACTGCAGCAAAAAACAAAGGCCATCACATTTGTATTTGGAAACCCCTATGCCATTAAAAACTGGTGTAATGCAAAAAACCTGGTTGCCTGTTATGAAGACGACAGTATCATTCACAACGTTGCCATCGACCTGCTGCAGGGAAAGATCGGAGCCAAAGGAAAACTGCCTGTTACTGTTTGTACGCAATTCAAATTCGGCAGCGGCATTAATTATGATGCCTTAGCACCTGTTGACCCTTCCAAACTTTCGCTTGATACCAGAAAACTCAGTTTCATCGATGATATTGCTGAAGACGCTATTGAAAAGGGCGCCGCTCCCGGCGCCGTGGTACTGGTGGCAAAGGATGGCAAGATCGCTTATTATAAAACCTACGGCAGTTTTTCATACGATAAAGTGGAACCTGTAACCACAGAATCTATTTATGATATGGCTTCTGTTACCAAGATCTGCGCCACCACCATTTCTGTAATGAAACTGTACGACCAGGGGAAGCTGGATCTGGAAAAAAAACTCGGTGATTACCTGCCCTGGGTCAGGGGAACCAATAAAGAGCATTTAACCATTGAAAATATTCTGCTGCACCAGGCCGGGCTGGTGGCTTATATCCCTTTTTACCGGGAAACCATTGATGCCGGCGGCGTTCCCTTACCGGGTTTTTATTCTACTGTAAAAAACGACAGCTTTGGTATTCGGGTGGCAAACAGCCTGTACATGCGAAACGACTGGAGGGATACTATTTACAAACGCATTCTTCAAAGTCCGCTAGGAAAAGCAAATCGCTATATCTACAGCGATAATGATTTTATTTTTTTAGGCAAGATCGTGGAAGCCATCAGCGGACTTTCATTGGATGAATACGTGAAGAAGGAATTTTACAAACCGATGGGTTTAACAACTGCCGGGTTTAAACCGGCAGAACAATTTCCATTGAATCGTATTGCACCTACGGAGCAGGAAAAATTTTTCCGCCGGCAATTACTCCGCGGCGACGTACACGATCCCGGCGCTGCCATGTTTGGCGGAGTGGCTGGCCATGCAGGTCTTTTCAGCAATGCATACGACCTGGCCGTTATCATGCAGATGCTTTTGAATGGCGGAACCATCAATCGAAAACGGTATTTACAAAAAGAAACTGTTGAACTTTTTACAGCCTACCACAGCAGCATCAGCAGGCGTGGCTATGGATTTGATAAACCGGAAAAAGACAACCATATTCGTCCCGACCCCTATCCCTGCTATACTGCATCACCTCTTACATTTGGCCATACCGGTTTTACCGGCACCTGCGTATGGGCCGATCC
>DAOQRQ010000143.1:0-7425 GCA_035355815.1 Ferruginibacter sp.
CATGAGCGGTTTGGAGTTATTAGTTAATGTTTTTAGTTCAAGATCCAAGATCCATGTATTATGAACCCTTTGCAAAATTAACGCATATCAGCCATTCGCCTGCAGGTACTCCTGCAAAATGATGGTGGCGGCAATGAGGTCTACATTTTTTTTATCCCGGCGGTCTTTTTTCTTCATGCCCATTTCCAGCATGGCGTCTTTGGCCATTTTGGAGGTATAGCGTTCATCCACCGTTTTTAAGGGCATGGATGGAAATTCCTTCCGTATTTTCTTTATAGCTGCCTCAACAAGGGGAGTGCCGTGGGTATCGGATTCATCCCAGTTCTTTGGCAGGCCAATGATGATGAGTTCCACTTCTTCTTTTGCGAAATAATTCTTTAACCAGGGAATAAGTTCTTTTGAATCGATGGTCTCCAGCCCGGTGGCGATGATCTTCAACGGGTCGGTTACGGCCAGCCCGGTTCTTTTACCGCCATAGTCTATTGCAAGGATTCGGGACATAGTTAATGGTTAATTGTTAATAGTTCTTCGGAGAACCCTTCGGGAAAAAAGGCATTATAATTTCAGGTTCGGCCATAAAACATCAACTATGACCTATGAACAGGTCAATGATTACAAAGATGGCAAAAACAACCGATGCAATGCCATTGGTTGTGAAGAATGCCATATTTACTTTGCTCAGGTCGCTGGGCTTTACCAACAGATGCTGATAAATTAACAGGCCCATGAAGAAAGCCACACCGATCCAGTACCAGGTACCGAAATGACCATGGATACCTGCATATACCACACAGGCAGCAGATAGTACGTGTAGCAACTCCGAGATTCGCAATGCTTTTGCCTTACCAACGGCAGCCGGGATGGAATGAAGCTTGTTGTTTTTATCAAACTCCTCGTCCTGCAAGGCATAAATGATATCAAAACCGCTTACCCAGAACAGCACGGTGAAGGAAAAGAGTATCGGTAATAAAGCAAATTCACCGGTAACAGCCAGGTAAGCACCAATAGGGGCAAGGCTTAAACCCACGCCCAGCACCAAATGGCATAGGGCAGTAAAGCGTTTGGTATAACTGTAAAACAGCACTACAAACAAAGCCACCGGTGATAAGTAAAAACAAATTCTGTTGATGAAGTAAGTACAAACAATAAAAAGCAGGCAATTGATGATCACAAACAGCAATGCATTATTCGCTTTGATTATTCCTGCCGGAATTTCCCGGATGGCTGTTCGGGGATTTTTTGCATCAAAGTTCTTATCCAGCCAGCGGTTGAAGGCCATGGCGGCGGAGCGGGCAAAGATCATACAGAGTATAACTAATACGAATAGCTTAATCAGTACTTTATAATCGATATGGATTTTATATCCATGAGTTGCAAATTCACCTTCAGGAGGTACTAGTGTATGCCAGCCCGGAACAACACTGAATGCAAAATCAGTAAAACTCATCATGCCTAAAAAAAATCCGATCAATGCAAAGGGCATTGCAAAAATAGTATGGGCGAATTTTACGAGGGAGAGATATTTTTTAATGGTCGTCATTCAAATAGTCAATAAGCAATGTTCAATGATCAATATTCAACAGGTGATTGAGAAATTCTGCCTCTTAGGATCTCCCACAACACCACGCCTGCTGCCGTTGCAATGTTCAACGAGTGCTTCATTCCCAGTTGCGGTATCTCAATACAGCCGTCGCATTGCAGAATGGTATCCTGCTCAACACCGGTTACTTCATTGCCAAATATAACGGCAATTTTATCGTCCGTATCAAATGCTGCGTTTTGAAGTTTCAGGCTATCCTTCGCCTGTTCCACGGCATATACTTTATAGCCTGCTGCTTTTAAATTTTTTATGGCTTCGGTGGCGTTGACAAAATGTTTCCAGTCAACCGTTTCCTCGGCGCCCAGGGCTGTCTTTTTAATTTCTTTATGAGGAGGAATACAGGTATAGCCGGTTATGTAAATAGCATTCAGCAAAAATGCATCGGCGGTACGGAACACACTGCCCACATTATAGGCGCTGCGGATATTCTCCAGTACAGCTATTACAGGTATTTTTTGGGAATTTTTGAACTCTTCCACCGATTTACGGTTGAGTTCATCCATGCTTAACTTTTGCATACTAGATCATTTCACTCTGCAGCAGCGGGTTCTTCACCGACTCTTTTTTCTCGGCAAATGCCTTGGCTGCTTTTATAAAATGAACAAAAATGGGCTGCGGGTTTTCCACGGTGCTTTTTAACTCGGGATGATATTGCACCCCAATAAAGAAGGGATGATCTTTCAGTTCAATGATCTCTACCAGTCCAGTTTCAGGATTCTTACCACTGGGTATCATGCCCGCTTTTTCAAAGTCGGCCAGGTATTTATTGTTGAACTCCCAGCGATGCCTGTGCCTTTCACTGATATGGGGCGTTCCGTAAATGGTATAGGCCAGGCTGTCTTTTTTAATATCGCAGGGATAGGCGCCCAGCCGCATGGTACCGCCCATGTTCTTCACTTTCTTTTGATCTTCCATCAGGTCAATTACCGGGTGGGTGGTCTTGGTATCCATTTCGGTGGAATGAGCATCTGTCCAGCCCAGTATATTTCTTGCATATTCTATCACCGCCATCTGCATACCCAGGCAAATACCAAAGAACGGCAACTTGTTCTCCCGGGCAAACTTCACCGCAATGATCTTTCCTTCCACACCGCGGTTTCCAAAACCGGGCGCAACCAATAGACCATCGAGGTCTTTCAGTTTTTCCTTTACATTTTCATCGGTGATGAATTCGCTGTGCACATTTACGATCTGCACTTTGCATTCGTTGATGGCGCCCGCATGTATGAATGATTCCAGGATGGATTTGTAGGCATCCTGCAGTTCGATGTATTTTCCGATAAGCCCGATGGTTACCTTGCTTTGCGGGTATTTTAATTTATCCAGGAAAGCACGCCACTTACCCAGCTCGGGTGCTGCATAGCCATTTATCTGCAATTTTTTAAGTACGATCACATCCAGCCCTTCCTGCAGCATTTTCAACGGCACTTCATAAATAGTGCCGGCATCCATCGCTTCAATAACGGCATTGGGTTTTACATTACAGAACAGGGCGATCTTCTTCTTCAGGTCATCACTCAGCGGATGCTCGGTACGGCAAACGATCACGTTGGGATGAACCCCTTCCTGGCTCAGCATACGAACGCTGTGCTGGGTGGGTTTTGTCTTTAATTCCTTCGCGGCTTTCAGGTAGGGGATGAGGGTAAGATGAACCACCACGCAATCTTCTTCGGGCAGTTCCCACTGTATCTGCCGTACGGCTTCCACAAAGGGTAAACTTTCAATATCACCTACTGTTCCGCCGATCTCGGTGATCACAATATCGTATTTGCCTTCGGTGCCCAGTAAAAGCATCCGGCGTTTTATTTCATCGGTGATATGGGGAATTACCTGTACGGTCTTTCCTAAATAGGCTCCTTCTCTTTCTTTATTAATAACGGTTTGATAAATACGGCCGGTGGTTACATTATTCGCCTGGGAAGTGGGCGTGTTTAAAAAACGTTCGTAATGGCCAAGGTCAAGATCGGTCTCGGCGCCATCGTCGGTAACATAGCATTCGCCGTGTTCGTAGGGATTTAAGGTACCGGGATCTACGTTTATATAAGGATCAAATTTCTGGATGGTGACTTTTAAACCGCGGCTTTGTAGAAGTTTTGCCAGTGAAGCGGCGATGATTCCTTTACCTAAAGAGGATGTAACACCACCGGTTACAAAAATATACTTAGCCATAAAAAATAATTTTACAACCACTCCCTTATTTTTCGGGATGATAGCTGCGGTTAATAAATATGACCAGGAAAATTTGGGTTAAAATCTTGAAGGTCATGCAAAGATAAGTGGAATATCCGGGAGGAGAAAATTTGGGGAAGGATTTGTAAAAAAAAGCAGTATTTATTTTAAAATAATGAAATATCTCTGCTGTTACCAGCTCAAATGAAGACTCCTTAATAAAATATATTCTTTGCCAGGTAATTCCTCACATAATCATCAACCCCTTTCTCTAAAGAATAGAACTCTTTGTTATACCCGGCAGCTTTTAACTTGTCCATTGCCGCTTCGGTGAAGTATTGGTATTTATCCCTTATGTCTTCGGGCATATCAATGAATTCAATGTTTGGCGGCATATCTAACCCCGAAAAGGTTGCTTTTACCAGGTCGTTGAAACTTCTTGCCGTGCCGGTACCCAAATTATAGATCGCAGAAGCCGGTTTGTTTTCCATCAGCCAGTAACAGACTTCAATCACATCCTTTACGTAAACAAAATCACGAAGTTGTTCGCCATCCTCGTATCCTGCTTTGTGCGAACGGAAGAGTTTTACTTTTCCATTCTGTTTGATCTGGTTGAAAGAATGAAAGATCACGCTGGCCATCCTGGCTTTGTGGTATTCATTGGGGCCATACACGTTAAAGAACTTTAACCCGGCCCAAAAGGGAGGATGAGCTTCCTGGTGAAGCACCCATTTATCAAATTCATTTTTCGAAATGCCGTAAGGATTGAGCGGGTGAAGCTGTTCAATTATTTCATGACTGTCGTTATAACCCAATTCACCTTCGCCATACGTGGCGGCAGAAGAAGCATATACCAGCGGAATATTGTTCATGGTACAATAGTTCCAGATCTTTTGCGAGTATTCAACATTAAGGTGTTGGTGCACCGAGTAATCAAACTCAGTGGTATCGGTTCTTGCCCCCAGGTGAAAAACAAAACCAACTTCGGGTTTTTCCCGCTGCACCCAATCAAAAAAATCTTCCCGTTCCACCCGCACAATGAATTTTTTATGCAGCAGGTTCAGTTCTTTCTCCTCATCGTCAAACTCATCAACCAGGATCAGGTTTTCAAAACCCTGTTGATTCAAATAACTTGCCATACAACTTCCGATGAAGCCGGCAGCGCCGGTGACCACTATCGTAGAATTCTTGTCCATTGTTTTATAAAGCCGTCAATGCATGCTCACTCTCATGACCTGCTAAAAGATTGGCAATAGCATTTTCATACTTATCCTTCCATTCACCCACCGTTCCCCAATCTTGGCCATTTACGTTTATTTTACCGGAAGTTACTTTACCCAGGTAGGTTACGGTCATTTCCATTTTCTCCAGCAGCATGTTAAAGTCATTCCGGTTCTCTTTGGAAACAGAAACAACCACCCTGCTTTGCGATTCGCCAAACCAGAAAGCGTCTTCTCTTATTTCTTTATTACCGGTGGCCACTTCAAATCCAAGGTTACGGTTAAAGCAGCTTTCGATCAGGGAAATAAATAAGCCGCCTTCACTGATATCGTGTGCCGAACTGATGAGTTTTTTATGGATCATCTTTTTAACCTCGTTCTGCACGTCAAATTCTTCGGCCAGGTTGAAATAAGGCGCAGGAGAATATTCTATGCCGTGTAGCTTATGTAAATATTCAGATGAATTGATATCGTTACGTTGCGTACCTACCAGGTATATCTCATCATCTTCCTTTTTAAAATCCATCGTCATTTTATCATCGGCGCAATCCAGCAAACCTACCATGCCGATCGTTGGCGTGGGATATACAGCTCCATCGGGCCCCTGGTTGTAAAAGCTTACATTACCTCCTGTTACCGGGGTATCAAATTTTATACAGGCTTCTCCCATGCCCTTGATGGCATGCACAAACTGGTAATACACTTCCGGGTCGAAAGGATTGCCAAAGTTGAGACAGTTGGTAACGCCCAATGGTTGTCCGCCGCTGCAAACAATATTTCTTGCTGCTTCTGCCACAGCGATCATGGCGCCTTTATAGGGATCGGCAAAAACATAACGGCTGTTGCAGTCGGTTGTTAGTGCCAGCGCTTTATTGGTTGGTTTTGCAATTACAATGGCCGCATCACTGGGTGCATTGGTGCTTGCATTGCCGGTACCTACCATGCTGTCGTACTGCACATATACCCAACGCTTGCTGGCAATGTTCGGGATCTGAATGATCTGTTCTGCAACGGCTTTCAGATCTTTTGGAACAGCAATGGTATCCGCATTGAATGCTTTTATCTTTTCAAAATATTTTGGCTCGGAATAATCCCTAGAATTTTGCGGGGCGCCACCACCAAGTACCAATTCATAGGCCGGTAATTCGGCTTCTAAATTTCCGTGCATATAAAACTGCAGCATACCATCGGTTGTTACTTCGCCGATCTCGCTGCAGGGGAGGTCCCACTTTTTAAACACATCCAGTACCAGTTTTTCTTTTCCCTTTTCAGCAACCAGTAACATACGTTCCTGGCTTTCGCTTAAAAGCAGTTCCCATGCTTTCATGTCTTTTTGCCGGGTAGGAACTTTATCCAGGTCGATACGCATGCCGGCTTCTCCCTTTGCACTCATTTCAGATGTAGAACAAATGATCCCGGCGGCACCCATATCCTGCATACCCACCACGGCACCGGTCTGTATCACTTCCAGGCAGGCTTCTAATAATTTTTTTTCCTGGAAGGGATCGCCTACCTGAACGGCGGGCAGGTCTTCAGCACTGTCGGCCGTAATATCAGCAGAGGCAAAACTGGCTCCGCCAATACCGTCTTTACCGGTGGCGCTTCCCACAAAAAAAACCGGATTGCCTTTTACATTGCCGGAAGTGGCAGAAACGGTTCCGCCGTTTTTTAATATACCCACACTCATGGCATTCACCAACGGGTTGGTATGATAACAATCTTCAAAATAAACTTCGCCACCCACGGTAGGAACGCCGAAGCAGTTACCGTAATGACCAATGCCATGCACCACGCCTGCCAGGAGATGTTGTGTTTTTGCTTCGGTGAGTTTTCCAAAGCGCAATGAATTGAGTGAAGCAATGGGCCTTGCACCCATGGTAAAGATATCGCGGTTGATGCCACCCACGCCGGTTGCTGCACCCTGGAAGGGCTCAATGGCCGAAGGATGATTATGTGATTCGATCTTAAACACCACACCATACCCATCACCTATATCCATCAGCCCCGCATTTTCTTCGCCCGCTTTTACCAGCATCTTTTTTCCTTCACGGGGTAATGTTTTTAACCACTTGATGGAATTTTTATAACTGCAGTGTTCGCTCCACATAGCGCTGAAACAACAGAGTTCAGTAAAGTTCGGGGTTCTGCCCAGTTTTTGTTTGATGAGTTCAAATTCTTCTGCTGTCAGTCTTAGTTGCTCGGCTGTTTTTACTGTTATTTCCATAAATGTTGATGAAAAACGGGGTGAAGCGCAAAGGTAACGACTGGTAAGTTTTTATCCTGAACAGTAAAGCAAATATTTTAACTATCTTCCCACACCAAAAAATAAAGGCGTTGAATTACCTGTTATTTGCTGTTTACCTGCTTGCTTTATGCTGGTTGCTTTTGCGGATACCTTTTATAAAAAGATCGGGTATTGATAACAGGATGCTGGTA
>DAOQRQ010000144.1:0-7392 GCA_035355815.1 Ferruginibacter sp.
TGGCAAGGTCGGCATACAATTGCAAATAGTCTGTTAAATCACTTTCTTCATCATAGCGTATCACTTTCTTTCCTTTCACTTTAGAGAACTGGTCCGCCAATTTTTTATCTACTTTATCGGCGCCGAATGTAATGGCATCGGCGTACGTAGCGCCACCCCTGAACATGGCCAGGTTATTGGCATCTTTAAAAGGCTCCAGTTCTTTCTTGCTGATATGATCGTTAATGCTGGCGATCTTTAGGAAGTCAGCACCCAGCTTTTCTTTAAAGGTTTGCTGCCCGATGGTATACACAATTTTGCTGTTGCTGAAAACAGGCTCCTTCTTATAGGCATGCTTAATGAACATGGGGATCAGTCCGGTCATCCATCCGCTGCAATGAATAATGTCGGGCGGCCATCCGAACTTCTTTACGGTTTCCAGCGCCCCCTTGCAGAACAGAACGGTACGCAGGCCGTTATCATCAAACCAATTCTCTTTTTCGTCGTGGAAGATGGATTTACGCTTAAAGAAATCCTCGTTATCCAGGAAGTATATCTGCAGCCGGGCATTTGGCAGCGAGGCCACTTTTATTACCAGCGGATAATCATCATTATCGATGGTTACATTGATGCCCGACAGGCGAACCACTTCGTGCAGGCGATGCCTTCTTTCATTGATCACTCCAAACCGGGGCATTATACAACGAACCTCCATCCCGCTTTCGTTCGCCTTTATTGCCAGCTTGTTCACCGTTTCCGCAAAATCTGTCAGCTCCAGGTAGGGCGACATCTCATTGGCAATAAATAAAATTCTTTTCTTTGTTGACATTTGTGCTTAGTTTGTTGCTTCGTTAAGTTTAAAGGGAGTGCAAAAGTACAGTATTTTTTCGGGAAATTTAGATAGAACAAGCATTTGAAGCCTAATTCACCAACCAATGATCGTTTTTAAGAAAGCCGCCGATATCGGGCACTTTATACATCAAGAAGGCAAAAAGGGTAAAAAAACGGGCTTTGTGCCAACCATGGGCGCCCTGCACCAGGGTCATATTTCTTTGATCGAAACCGCTAAAGCAGCAGGCAACCTGGTTATATGCAGCATTTTTGTGAACCCTACCCAGTTCAACGACGCCAAAGACTTTCAGAACTACCCCACTACCATTGAGCAGGATATTGATAAACTGGAAAAAGCAGGATGCCATGCACTATTCCTTCCATCGGTAACCGAAATGTATCCCGGTGGACTGGAGAATAAAACACCTTACGATCTCGGTTACCTGGAAACGGTACTGGAAGGTAAGTACCGCCCCGGGCATTTCCAGGGAGTATGCCAGGTGGTTCATCGCTTACTTACAGTTATACCCGCCGACCTTTTATACCTTGGGCAAAAGGATTTTCAGCAATGCATGGTAATAAAAAAGATGACAGAATTAACAGGGCTTAAAACAAAGATCATCATCTGCCCCACCCTCCGGGAAGCCGACGGACTTGCTATGAGCAGCCGTAATATGCGGTTAAGCGAACTGAACCGGGCAAAAGCCGTGGAAATATCCAAAACGCTCTTATATATTAAAGCATCGGTAAAACCCGGTAACCTCGCTGTACTAAAAAGCAATGCGGTTAAGAAACTGGCCGATGCCGGTTTTAAAACCGATTACGTGGAGATAGCCGATGCAGAAACCCTGGAGCTGACAGATAGCTGGAACGGTAAAACAAAATTAGTGGCTTTATGCGCCGCTTTCATTGGCGAAGTAAGGCTGATCGATAATATGCTTCTTTAATTTTATCGTTGTGTGATAAGCCTTTATTAAATTTATCTTCATAAAATTTTCAAAGCCATTCCTTCGTAATTTGTAAGCGTTATGCGCAAAACACTATTCACCATATTGCAGTATGGCCTGTTCCTGGGAGCAGGCATCTTCCTGGTATGGTGGAGTGTTCATAAACTTTCGGATGAAGCCTATGCCGAATTCACCAACGCCCTTAAAACGGCTAACTATTACCTGCTGATACCCGTGTTCTTTATTCTTATTGCCAGTCATCTGAGCCGGGCCGTACGCTGGAAGATACTGATGAAGTCGATGGGCTATACGCCCAAACTCAGCAATACTTTCAGCGCCGTAATGATCGGTTACCTGGCCAATTTTGCCTTTCCCAGGCTGGGTGAGGTTTTAAAATGCACCATACTCAGTAAGTACGAAAAGGTACCGGCCGATAAATTAGTGGGTACCATCCTGGTTGAACGGGCGGTTGACCTGGTCTCTTTCTTTATCATCATCATCATCTCCCTGCTTACCCAGGCCAAGGTGGTGGGTGGGTATGCAATGAAGAAATTCAACGAATACATCCTTTCAAAGAATATGGGTATCACCCTATTCAAACTGGTATTGCTGATCTTTATCGTGTCTGCTTTCTTTCTCATCTTAAAATACCTGGTGAAGAAATACCCCGATAGCAAACCGATCCAGAAAGTAAGAAGTATTGTACGGGGTGTTGTAGAAGGCCTGCTCAGTATTAAGCATATGAAGAACAAAGGACGTTTCATCCTGCACAGCATTTTTATCTGGGGTTGTTACCTGGGCGGTACCTACCTGGGTTTTTTTGCCATTGCGCAAACAAGCAACCTCCCCATACTCTCTGCCTTCCCGGTTCTGGCTTTTGGCACCATCGCCATGATCCTCACCCCGGGCGGCATTGGCCTGTACCCGGTTCTTTTAATGGAAGCCATGAAACTGTATAACGTATCCGAACCCTATGGTACCGCCAATGGATGGCTGCAATGGTCGGCCCAGTTCTTAATTGTACTGGTGACCGGTTTTTTATGTTTGCTAATTTTACCCTACATTAATAAATCAAAAAATGAGATCAGTCAGCAGCATACCGGATAAGATATTCACCCTTGATGGACTCATGCACCAGGTAAGAAGATGGCGGCTGCACAACAAAAAAATTGTGTTCACCAACGGTGTGTTCGATATCCTGCACGAAGGACATATTGCTTCACTAAGCGAAGCCGCCTCTTTTGGTCATGTGCTGATCGTGGGCGTAAACACCGATGCATCGGTAAAACGGTTAAAAGGAGAAAGCAGGCCCGTGAACAATGAAAATTCAAGAGCGCTCCTGTTGGCATCCTTGCTGATGACCGATGCGGTTATATTATTTGAGGAAGATACCCCGTTAAATCTAATAGCAACCATTTTGCCCGATGTGCTGGTAAAGGGAGGTGATTATACCATTGACCAGATCGTGGGCGCCAAAGAAGTGATGGCCAATGGCGGCGAAGTAAAGATCGTTCCCATACTGGAAGGATTTTCCACTACGTCCATCATTCAAAGAATGAAGGATACCAAATAATCCATTGCAGTAAACTTCACAAAAACTTAATACGCCTTTAAGGCGCCGTTCATATACATGCCTTTAATTTCGTTACACAACCCATAAAGCTTGCAAAAGAGAAAGATCATATTCCGCGACATCAGCTGGCTTTCCTTTAACGCCCGTGTATTGCAGGAAGCGGCAGATGATACCGTTCCTTTACGGGAACGCATCCGCTTTCTGGGCATCTTTTCCAACAACCTGGATGAATTCTTCCGGGTACGGGTGGCCACACTCAACCGCATGGTGGAATTCGGCAGCCGCTCAAACATGCACCTGGAACTGGCCCCGCAGGCGATCCTGGAAGAGATACAGGAAACCGTACTGGAGCAGCAAAAAGAATTCGACCGCATCTGGAACGAGATACTGCGTGAACTGAAAAAAGAAAAGATCCATTTTGTAAAAGAAACCCAGCTCAACAAAACACAGCAACGCTTCGTACTGGATTATTTTAATGAAGAGATACGCAGCAATATCATCCCCCTGATGATCGAAAGCATACAGAGCTTCCCGGTGCTGAGCGACAAATCCATTTACCTGGCCTGCAAACTTTCAAAGAAGGATAAAAGTATTCCGCAGAAATTTGCCCTGGTGTCGGTGCCGGCCCGTCGTTTTCCGCGGTTCATCATTCTCCCTTCCAAGAATAATGAAAAACACATCATCCTGCTGGAAGACATCATCCGTTTCTGCCTGCCCAATATCTTTTCCTTTTTCGGGTACGATACCTTTTCATCGTACATCATCAAAGTAACCCGGGATGCCGAGATCGACATCGACAATGATGTATCCACTTCCCTGATACAAAAAATTGAAAAAGGATTAAAGAACCGCAAGAAAGGCAAACCCGTTCGTTTTGTTTTCGACAAAGCCATCGACCCCGCCCTGCTTACCTACCTGGTAAAACGGCTGAACCTTTACCGAAAAGACAACCTGATACCCGGCGGGCGTATTCACAACTTTAAAGATTTCATCAATTTTCCCGATTCGGTTTTTGCACAAAAGAAATTAAGGAAGAAGCCATTCATTCACCCCTTGTTAAAGAACCACAACAATATTACCAACCTGGTGATGGAGAAAGACGTGCTGCTGAATTTTCCCTATCACAGTTTTGAAAGCGTGATTGATCTGCTGCGGGAAGCCGCCATTGACCCGGATGTAACGAGTATCAAATTAACCTGCTACCGCCTGGCCGACCGGTCACGTATCATAAATACACTTACTAATGCCGTTCGCAATGGCAAACTGGTTACGGTAGTGCTGGAACTGCGTGCCCGCTTTGATGAAGAAGCAAACCTGGAGTGGAAAGAAGAACTGGAGGAAGCCGGCGCCAGGGTTTTGCTGGGTGTGCCCAACATGAAAGTACACGCCAAGCTCTGCCTCATAAAAAAGAAAGTGAACAACCGTACGGTTCATTATGGTTTTGTAAGCACCGGCAACCTCAACGAAAGAACGGCGCTGGTTTATGGCGACACCTGCCTGCTTACTTCCGACCGCAACATCATGGCCGATGTGAACCGGATCTTTAACTACCTGGAGCATCCGAAAAGCCGGGCGCATATGCTGCACAATTGCAAAACACTATTGGTTAGTCCCAATGGCATGAGAAAACAGCTGATGCAGCTGATCAGCCGGGAAATAAAAGCAGCCAGGGCAAAGAAGCCCGCCTCTATCATTCTTAAACTTAATTCGCTGAGCGACGAAAAGCTTATCAGCAAATTATACGAAGCTGCAAAAGCCGGTGTGGAGATCAGGATGGTAGTGCGTGGCATCTTTTGTATGCTTACCGAAAATAAAAAATTCAAAATACCCATACAGGCCATCAGCATTGTGGATGAATACCTGGAGCATGCCCGGGTGATGATCTTCCATAACGGCGGAAAAGAAAAGACATTCATTTCTTCGGCCGACTGGATGGTTCGTAATATCGATCACCGGGTGGAAGTATCCTGCCCCATCTTTGAAAAGAATATTCAACAGGAACTGAAAGACATCCTGCAGATACAGCTCAAAGACAATATCAAGGCAAGGATACTGGATAATGAACTAAGCAACCAGTATGTAAATCCCCGCAACACCAAAAAGATCCGCAGCCAGGTGGAGACGTACAATTATCTTTATCGCAAAGCGCAATAACGTTGATTCGTTTAAACGTTGATCCATATAAACGTTAATCCGTTAATTAGTTAATCCGTAAATTCGTTTGTACAGATCAACTAATTAACCATTTACCGGATTAACTAATTAACTATTTAACGAATTAACTACTTTGAGACTCGCCGCCATCGACATAGGAAGCAACGCCGCCCGGCTCTTAATAACCGAAGTAACAACGGAAGGAAAGAACGAAGCAGATTTCAATAAACTCAACCTGGTAAGGGTTCCGTTGCGTTTGGGTTTTGATGTGTTTGAATTTGGGGAGATATCCAAACCAAAGATCGGCATGATGTTGCAGACCATGAAAGCCTTTAAGCATTTGATGAATGCCTACGAAGTAAAGCATGTGATCGCCTGTGCCACCAGCGCCATGCGGGATGCAAAGAATTCGAACGATATCATCCGCAAGGTGAAACTGGAAACCGATATTGCCATTGAAGTGATCAGCGGCGATATGGAAGCCGGGATCGTTTTTGAGAATCATATTGCCGAAACACTCGATAAAGACCACAGCTATATGTACATTGATGTGGGTGGCGGCAGCACCGAACTTTCTTTCTTCAGCAACGGCAAAATGATCTTTAAAGAATCATTCAATATCGGAACAATACGGTTATTGCAGAACATGGTGAATGAAAAGACATGGGAAGTGATGAAGGAATTAATAAAGACCGTAACCCGCGGGCAAAAAGAAGTGATGGCCATCGGCAGCGGCGGCAATATCAACAAAGTGTTTTCACTCAGTAAGCGAAAGGAAGGCAAGCCACTTGGCCTCGACCTCTTAAAAGATTATCACCGGGAACTAAGCAGCGTGAACCTGCAGGACAGGATGCGCCTTTATAACCTGCGCTCCGACCGGGCCGATGTAATAGTACCCGCACTTTTAATTTACATCAATGCCATGCGCTGGGCCGGCGCCAACGAAATGTACGTACCCAAGATAGGACTGGTGGATGGACTGGTGAGGCATTTGTGGGAGGAAGTGAAGTAGGATAAAATACGTTTATTTAATTCACAGCGTACTATAGCGCAAATCCAACTATTATGCGCCATTGCGAAAGCCTCATTTTAATTGATTTTATTGTGAACACTTTTGTTGTGAACATTTAAAATGTTCACATAATTTGTGTTCACAACTATTAAACAAACCCCGGCCGTTGTTGGTTTAATGAACAACAACGAAAGGCAAAAAATCAGAAACCCATCACAAAAATATTTTAGCATTTTCCCTGTCTCGCCTCCTGCTCTGGTGATTACTAACTGGATAAATCTCAACGGTAAACCTTAACTTCATCTTCTGCACAGCAGCAACCCGGCACTCCGCTGCATTTAAAAATAACAAGATGAAAGCTGTTGTTCGTACAAAGTATGGTTCACCCGGTGTGCTGACCATAAAAGAACTTGAACTACCAACGCCAAAAGACAATGAAGTATTGATACGGGTATATGCAACCACCGTAAACAGAACAGATTGCCATATACTTTCAGGCATGCCCTTGATCATGCGGTTTTTTACCGGGTTATTCAAACCCAAAATAACCATCACCGGAACCGATTTTGCCGGGCAGATTGAAAAGACGGGTAAAAACGTAAGGTTGTTTAAAACCGGGGACCGGGTTATGGGATTTGATTTTTTGGGATTACGCTCACATGCTGATTACCTGGTATTACCGGAAACCCAGGAAATGGTTACTATCTCCGGCAATTTATCATATGACCAGGCAGTAGCTTGTGTGGAAGGCGCCTTTTATGCACTCAGTGTTATTAATAAACTGAACCCAAAGCCCGGGCAGAAAGCACTTGTAAACGGCGCTACCGGCGCCATTGGTTCATCCATGGTTCAATTCTTTAAGTATTACGGTACCTATGTTACAGCCGTATGCGCCG
>DAOQRQ010000145.1:0-7353 GCA_035355815.1 Ferruginibacter sp.
AATAACCACATTATCTCCAACAACTCCCGGAACGCCCTTTACCATTCCTGCAAACACCTCGCAGGTGTTTACCGGCTCTATCAATTGCATCGACAGCATGAAAACGATCAAGTTCATTGTGGATGCGATATGGCCCAGCGACCCGGATAATATAAATAACGAAACGGCCTGGGATACATTGAAGTGCGCCTGCGATCCCTGCAGAACATTAGGAGTTACCATTACAAAAGATACGCTTACCAGTACAGCCAGCACCAGCGGACAAATATTATTATCCGGCGTGTTAACCGGGTTGAACCCCAGCGTGGTTAAAAAAATAACGGTTGAACTGATCTACTTCAACATCATTCAAACCGGCGACAGCAATTGTGTAAAATGCGCCGAGAATAAAGAATGGGGAAATTTCATCAAGCCATCCAGTTCTGCCTTCTCCGGTTTTGGAACCGGCCTGTTAAACGGAGTGAACTTTGGCAGGGAATGGACCTGGCTTTCCACGGTTCAAAAAGAATGCGATAGTCATGGTAACGGAGGCACCGGCCATGGAGATGGTGGCGGAGGAACCGGTAACCCAACCAACCCAAATGAAAAATGTACCACCTGCGGAAATACAGGAGGAAATATGCCGCCCGATCCGCCAGCCAACCCGGCCGCCAAAGTTGCCGGCACGGGCCCCATCATTGTTAATCCGCCACCAATACCAAAAGCAAATAGTTTTTCATTACCCATTGCTGTTCCGCCGGGCAGTAGCTTAAAATGCTGCGGCGATAAAATAAGGGTCTGCATACGATATACCGTCTGGGATTTCTGTTGCCATGCCTGTGATGTGATAAAATGTTATGAAATAGAAAGAAAAGCACAATGATCCTTAAAAAACTAAAAAGACAATCATGAAACAGCTACATAAATATTTCAATCTCATTTTAATAATTGCAGCGCTGGCTTTTGGCAGCAAGGCAAAAGCACAGGTGAATGGGTTTACGATCACAGATCCTACCTTTCCGGTGGCGCATAACCTAGGAAGTACTTTTCCTATAAATGTTTCATTCAACTGGACGCCAAGCACCAGCAGCGCAACCGTTGTACTCAACTACAATGCTGCCCTGGTAAGTTATGATGCAAGCTGCACGGCAAGCCTGCCGGGCTGTATGGTAGTTACCAGCAGCGGATCATCGGTTACCGTTACCATCAGTAATTTGTCTTCCTGCACCAATACGGGAGCCATCAGTTTCAACCTTTGTTTCCGTTTTAACTGTCCTGATTCGTGTACCGGAGTAAACAAACCAACCACGTTCACCGGAACACTCACCGATAATTTAAGTACCACCCAAACCGCAAGCTGTAATTCCAACGGCATATTGAACAACAATGTTTCGATGAGCCATATCTTCTGGGCATTTAACCAGCTTACGGCAGAAGTAACATACCGGGTTTGTTTCAGCAATCCCGATTGCTTTAAAATCAAGAACCCCAGTTTTACCATTGCTCTTTCTCCTGCATTGGGAACGATCACATCGGTCACGGGCGGGGCCTATACCTATACGCTTTCGGGAACAACCATTACGCCCAATGTTCCGGCATTCAATCAATGGGCCGGCGATTGTTTTTATTATGTGGTCAAGCTGCCCTGTAATACAGGGCTCGGACAAACGCTTACCAGTAACGTAACCTTCAAAGGAACCAATTGCAATGTTCCCAACAGCACCATCAAAGGTCCGCTGGCGGCTTCGTTTACCATTCCGGCGGTACCGGCAGCAACGGCCAGTATATTGGTTTCGTCAACATCCACATCCTCCTACTTTTATTATAACATCACCAATACCGGCAATGCGCCGCTGAATTTAACAGCCACCAATTTTTTACCATTGGTGCATTTAAAGAATTCGCCCAATTCTGTTTTGCAAAACACTTCGCAGGCAGGATTGAGCTGCGGTATTAAATATTATAACTGTTCACTTACGCCTACCGCTACATTTCCATTGGTAGGTAATGGCGCAACGGATAATAATGCGCCGGCAACCAATACCAATAAGTTCGATCATACCATAAATAACTTATTGCCCGGCCAATCGGTTAGCCTGTATTTATATTACGATCTTACTTCTTCCTGCAGCGGCCCGGCAGGCAATCCGCCATACAGGGATAGTCTGGCCATCACCTATAATTGTGCGGCGCCGCCAACGCCATGTATTCCATGCGGCCCCGGCGGGCAACAAAACCCGGTGATCATTTACAACCCACAACCATACATGAACTGTGTGGCCCACCAGTATATCCCCGGATGTAAAAACCTGGGAGATACCATCGACCTTTGTTATGAATTCAGGAATAACGGTGATGCGGCGCTTATTGGCGGCATGTATAATATACAATTGCCCGCCTGGCTGCAGGCCGTTACATCCAGTGTGGTGTATACCGGTTTCTCGCCAAACCCAACGATCGTTCCGGCAAGTAATTTAAAATTCAACCTGCCAAACATTCCGGCCGGATCTGCTACCTATAAAATATGTTTTAAAGCCGTGGTAATGCCCGGCGCTGTTGGCGGACCCAATGCATTCTGGTCGGTCATGTCGGGAGGCAATCTCATCAACCCGCAGTACGTCTGTTACACGTCGTTTAATATCTGCGCCTTTGCTGCCATCGGCATTGATAAAAAAGTAAAGGGAAGCCTGAACGGGAGCTTTGCAAACAGTGGAACAGGAAATCCAAACACGGCGGTTGACTGGGAGATAACCGTTAGAAATACCGGAACCATTGCCGTTGATAATTTAGTGGTGATAGACCGCATTCCGGCGATCGGCAACTTAACGATACTGGGCAGCCCGTCTTCGGCACCAGTGAGCAACCAGTTCAATATGCAGATGCTTACGGCGCCAACGAATATTAATTATACAGCCACCTATACAACCACCCAAAACATCTGCACCACCTGGCCGGCAACAGGTACGCCTTGTAATACCGGTTCGTGGACGGGTGTTGTATCGAATGGGGGCGTTAAGTTCAGTTTCAACCCAACATTTACACTGGCTCCCGGAGGTACGTATACATTTACTTTCCAAACCAAGATACCTGCAGGCACCGCTAACGGACTGGTTGATTGTAATACCGTTGGCTTCAATGCAAAATCAACCACGGGAGGTTATACCATTAACCCCGTTGAAAGTAATCCTGTTTGTATTGAAGTAGTGGTACCCGAAGTGCCACCCGGCGGATGCTGCAAAGACCTGTTGAAGAAAATTGCAACCACGCAAAGCGTAAACAACGATGTGCTTACCGTAAATGCAACACTTACGGCAGGACCAACCAAACTCACTAAAGTAACAGTTTCGCTGGTGAACTTTGAAGTGAAGCATCCTAAGGATTGCGATGTATGTGTGAAGGACCCGAAATTCTTTGGCAACATAACCAATCCAACAAGCCCCTTATCTTTCGGTACCATCCCGGCCAATGTACCGTTCTCTCATTTGTTGCAATGGAAAGACAGCCTGGGTTACAGTTTTGCCAACGGCGTTCCGCTGAACTTTACCATTCCGTTACCGCCACGCAGTCCCATTGCCTGTTGCTGCGACACGATCGAATACTGCATCCGTTACACATTCACCGATACGGCCTGTGTAATGTGCGATACCACCATCTGCTATAAAACATACAATGGGAAAGATTGTAAATCTACCGGGGGCGGTGGAAACAACGGCGAACCCTGCAACTGTGCATGGGACCCGGTGTTCCATTACGAAGGCGGACAAAAAGCAGTTTCCTGCGGCGGGTCCATTACGTTGATGAAAGGCAATATCCCGGTTTCGCTGAATCCGAATTTCCAATGCACGCCGGCATCAGCAACCTGTACGCCGTCGGGATTAACCGTAACGATCACAAATAATATAACGGGGGTCACCTCCATATTAACCGGACCTGGTTATAATTATACATTCCTTCAATCCGGAACGTATACGTATAATCTATCGGGCAGTTGCGGAGGGAAACCATGTAATTGCCAGTTGTCGGTGGTTATACCTCAGTAAAATGTATCAATTATGCGGAACCACATAGGACATAGTAAACATAGAAAATCACATAGAAGAACCTGTGTGAAACCTGTGCGTTCTATGTTTCTATGTGGTATGATCAGCCTGTCGGCTCTTTTTTATTGCAATAACTCATTTGCCCAAACCAAACCGGTAAGTTTTTCTGTAAGCGGATCTGCAGGAATAACCTATGAAGGATATGGATTGAACCGCAACCCATCGGGCTGGACGGGATACGCAGCAAGAAAACCATGGAACCAGGTACGTTTTAATTTTACACCCACCTTCAAATTCGGAAAGAATTTCAGCCTGCCTTTCAATTTTAATTTTGCCGCCATACCCACCAACTTCGCCGGGCCTTATGCCGGGATCAAAAATCAAAACTTCACCCAGTTCATCACTAACCCGGTGAATAATTTTGGCGTGAACCCGAAATATAAATGGGCCGAGCTGCAATTAGGTACGCAGTATTTAAAGTACTCCGATCTTTCCACCGGCGATATCGGCATCTTTGGCGCAGGCATCGATCTGCGGCCCAAAACATGGCGTTTTAAATTCTTTACCGGCATATCGCAGGACGGGGTTAATTATTTTGCCGGTCCGCCAACGGTTACCGGTGCCTACAAAAGAAAGAACTGGATGTTGCAGATAGGAAATGAAGTAGAAGGAAAATATTTGTTTGCCGTTAATCTTGCCAAAGGAAAGGATGTGCCCGCTTCTTCTGCCCCGCCACCCCTTACCGCAAAGCCGCAGGAAGGTGTGGTGATAAGTATTGTTGCCGATGCCTATGTAGAGAAGATTTACTTTAAAGCAGAAGCGGCGCAATCAACATTCACAAAAGACGCCACTACGCCGGCAACAACGTTATTGCGTGGATTTAAACCATTTATTGATCCGCATACGTCTACACTCACCGATTTTGCCGGGCAGGTTTCTGCCGGATGGAAATCAACAAATCTTGATATTGGCATCGGTGCAAAATACATCGGCGCCGGTTTTCAAACCACCGGCTATCCCTACCTGCAACCAGACCGCATTGATTACACCCTCAACACAAGGTTCAATGCCTGGAAGAAAAAGATGAACGTGGTGGCAAGTGTGGGAAGAAGAGTGAATAATGTAAAGAACACGGCGCTGCGGGCAAGCCAGTTCATTGGCAACCTCAACTGGTTCACGCAATTCAACGAGCACTGGAGCCTGAATGTGAACTATAATAATTTTGGTTTTCAATCGGCCAGCGGCACCAATCCTTATGGAATAAAAAATGTAAGCAACGACCTGGGGGTGAACCCGACATTTACATGGACCGGTAAAAAAATCATTCACCTGCTGAGCCTGAGTTATAATTACAGCAAATACGATGAGCGGGATGTGATGACCGGATTAACCACTTCCAATAATACACATACGGCGTTGCTTACGTATGTGCCCACGTATCTTACAAAAGA
Source organism: Ferruginibacter sp. (assembly GCA_035355815.1). Lineage (GTDB taxonomy): Bacteria > Bacteroidota > Bacteroidia > Chitinophagales > Chitinophagaceae > Ferruginibacter. The sequence goes on from DAOQRQ010000145.1 coordinate 5,471, forward strand.
TATTTCACCCGACTTCAGTGTATTGTATTTTTATAACGATGTGCCGCTGGCGAAAATAACCCTGTTCACCATCAGCAGTGCATTGAATATGTCGGCTGTAAAAAAGAAATTGCAGTTGCGTGGACAATTACAATACACCCTGGGCAAGCTGAACAGTTTCAGCAGCAATAATAACCTGATCGCTTCCTGCAATATTGATTATAAGATCACGAAGAAATTCAGCTGGAACACTTTTTTAACGACGAACTATTTTAAATACGGAAACGAGATAACACCTGTTGGCGCCAATTATTTAGAGAGTATTTGCCGCACCGGGTTCCAGTACCGGTTCGACACAAAAAAATAAAAAAATGAAAAAGATCTTTTCATTGATCATACCCGCTTTTGTTTTTTCTGCCGCTGCGGCGCAGATAAATTCCAATTTGATATTGCAGGCCCAGCCTCCGGCACAATTATCGGAGTGGGGAAACCGGCGGGAAGTGCTTACGCTGATACTGAGCGCCCCGGGAGCCGTGGGCGCCCAGTTCAAACTAAAAACAGAGATCAAAACAACCGATGGAACGGTTATCGCTTCTGCCGACCTGGCAAGAACAACTACGTTTACCACTAATTCAACAGGCACAACGATCTTGTTCGCTGCCGATGCGGTACCACTTGAATACATGATGTTCACCGGTAAATACAAAACAACCTTACAACGAACAGGTAAGTTGCCGGCCGATAATTATATCCTTTGCATACGGCCTGTACGCCCGGCCGATTATGCGCCACTGGGAGAAGAGCAATGCAAGAATTTTTATTTAGCCAGTACACAGCTTCCGATCCTGATGAAACCATATAACGAAGAAGTGCTGGATGGGAATATGGCACAAACGGCCATTACTTTCCGCTGGACATCCCTGGTGCCCCGTCCTTCATCTCCGCCTACATACCGGATACAGGTGTTTGAAGTATTACCCACACAAAGCCCGGTGCAGGCATTAAGAAGCAATCAGCCATTACTGGATAAAGAGATACTGGCGGCCACACAATATATATGGCAACCACAAATACATTTTATGCCGGTCGACAGCAATGCAATAAGAAAATACCCCACGTTTATATGGACCATTCAATCGCTTGATAAAGCAGGCAATCCCGTAACCCAAACCGATGGCAATGGCGAGGGAAGAAGTGAGCCGCTCCTCTTTTTTGTAAATCCCAACAGGAAGAACAGGTAACCACCAAATGCACAAAGCAAGGCCAGGAAGATTCTCTTTGTTCTTCGAGAAAAAATCTTCGTGTGCTTTGGGTAAAAATGTAAAACATATTTTTGTGCAGATGGAAAAACAATCTCTTACTCCCGACCAGGCCTTTCAAAAAATTAAACAATACTGCGCCTACCAGGAACGCTGTCACAGCGAGGTAAAAGAAAAGTTGTACAGTTTTAGTTTGTATAAAAAAGATGTAGAAGAGATCCTTTCAAAACTGATAGAAGAGAACTACCTGAATGAAGAACGTTTTGCCATGCAATACGCCGGCGGAAAATTCAGGATGAAGCAGTGGGGCAGGGGAAAAATAAAATATTCGCTCAGGCAAAAACAAGTAAGCGAATACTGTATAAAAAAAGCGCTGGCCGCAATTCCGGAAACGGATTACTCAAAAACGCTGCAAAAACTCTTCGATCAGAAACTGAAGACCCTCCGCTCCGAAAAGAACATCTTTGTCAAAAAAAGAAAACTGCAGGACCATTTGCTGCAGAAGGGATTTGAATCTTCCCTGGTAAGTTCGCTGGTTTCAAAGATGTAATGTAACCCGTCATTTTAAACTATACATAACCACGCCAGCCGGTTTAATACCTACCATGGTATTCTTATAAACAGAACCCAGCCCGCTGTAATCTG
>DAOQRQ010000146.1:0-7342 GCA_035355815.1 Ferruginibacter sp.
AAAGTGCGGTATTGCCTAAAAATTTTCTACGGTTCATAAACTGGATATTTTTTATTACATCAATTGGTATTCGGCCAGTTGAAGCAGGGTTGTTAATAAGGAATTAAGCCTCGTTTTTACCGTATTGGTATTGGCGGTAGTTGGATTGGCTACATAATTATTCCAGGCTGTTGTCCAGTAACTGTTGGTTACCTGGCCTGCCAGCAAGGTCTGCACCTTTGTATCAGTCTTGTAAGCAGCGGGCAGATCAACCGGCAGCAGGTACTGAATGATGATATCGATCAGCAGGTCCGGATCCTGTATCGTTGCGTTGGGCCATTGCTGAACCCAGGCGATGGCATCGATCTTAATGCTGAGCCCCCCGCTGGTGAACCCGTTTACAAAACTGGTAAGTAAAGAAGCTCTTTTCTGGATGCTGTATGAATTTATCCAGTTCTGGTAAAACATCGGTTCCTGGTAATAGGCTTTCCAGCCGGAAACATTCGGCACCAATCCATATCCCTGTTCCAGGTTACCATTGGCGTAGTTATGAAAATACTGCCATACGGTATATTGATTTACGATCTGCGGGTTGGTGGTGGCTACAGCCGTGGTGTTGATGTTTAATGTGCGGAGTGTTCCGGTGATAAAATCGATCGGGCTTTTTATCATCACGCCTTTGTTGGCCACATCAAAAAAGTGTTCGCTCTTTAACAGCTTGCTTACCACGGGCGCCATCTCCCAGTTACTGCTTACCAGGAAAGCTGCCAGCGGAACAATTACGTTTGCTTCCACATTGGCATCAATATCGTAATAAACAAAATAGCGGTAAAGCCTGCGGCAGATATATTTGGCGATCGTATCCTGCTGCTGCGTGAACAACAGATCGAAGAAGATATCAAACTCATTGGCGCCGGCGGCTCCTGCCTGGTTATTGATGGTGGTATTGCCAAAAAAAGCAGAGAATGTTTTATTGGTTTGGTTGTGATACGCCGAATTAAAACCTGGTGCAAACGGGTAGGCCGCTACAAAACTCGGTACCCTCCACCCGGAAAAAACCTTTGATGCCGCAATGATATCGGGCTCGGTATAATTTTGAGTAGGCACTTTACCCAGCGTGAACAATTCCATTAATTCCCGGGCAAAATTTTCATTGGGTACCGAAGCTGTGCTGTATTGGTTGCTCAGGAACACCAGCATGGCCGGCGTTTTTGCAATGGCCTTGATGAGTGTTTTAAAATTACCCAGGGCGTTGTTACGAAGCAAATTCATGTAGTCGTTGCACATGGTAGAAGAGTTATTCTGCATGCCCCGTACATCATCAAAATTAACCGGGATGAAATGATACCAGAACAAGGTCATCTTTTCACGGATGGTTGTTGGCTCGTTGATGCAAAGCGCCCAGCTCCAGGCAACCAGGCTGTTTTGCCGGTGAGAATTCACCGTGCCGTCATTGCTTCCTGTGGCATACGTAAGATTGGTGGACGTCCAGCTATCGCCTAATAAAATACCGCTGCTGTCAATTGCCGAGTTATTATAATGATTCAATGGGGTGGCAGAAGGATTGGCGGGTGCGTTTAACACAAGCATGGCATCTACTGCTGCTGAAGGCGTTAATGCAAGCAATGCTTCCAGCTCTGCTTTCTTAACACCAAAACCAACGCGGCGTAAAAGATGGGCTGCTTCCCAAATCGTCCAGGCTCCTGCATAAGGAGTAAGGCCGCTGGTTACATTACCAACCCGTTCCAGTAACACCGGTCCGCCGGGATCGGGGTTTCCCATCTGCTGACTGTAACGTCGTGGACCCAGTGTTTTGCGGGCATATTTTTTAAATAATGGATCGGGTTCGTTGGGTGGTACATCGGTTAAAACTTCCGGTTCAGTTACAGCAAGGCCGGCAAGGTTCTTTAAAAATTCCTTCCGTTTTAATTTTTCATTTCCCATAAAACAGTTGTTTAAATAAATATTACAATGCATACCCGCTGGCGGATATAGCCGGTTCATACAGGCAAACATGCTAAAGCCCCTCAGGAGGTTACGTAAACAATGGGTAGGAATTGATCGCTGGTTAAAGAAGTATCAGGGCTATGAAGATAAAATAATTGTTTTTACATTAAAAATTATTTGGACACTATTTAGCACAATTGCCCATAAATTAATATTGAACAAAAAAAAGACCGTTGGCTACGGTCTTTTTTTAATAATTTAAAGTAACAGAGTATTTACCTTCTTTTATTGTATCACAGACGCAGGTATGCAGCGTAAACAGCAGGCCTGTTCACAGGGTATCGCTGCTTTCTAAATTCCCTACCCTTATGGTTGTTTTTATTGTAAGTTAGATTTTGAATAGCAACTGTGTTAGAGTAGTTCTAATAAAGTCCCCAGCGTTTTACCCCTGAGGACTTTACCACAATTAAAATTTTTATTTTGAACTCAGATCTGCACGCAGAAAAAGTAATTCGCTCCAGCTTTCGTCAATATATTCAGAAAGATCTTTAAGGTATTGTGCGTAAGCGCCTTCTCCATTTACAGATTCGTATGTTTCTTTAAATGGTTTACGAAAACCCGGTGCTCTTTCTTTTAAACCCTGCTTATACCTTGTTACCACGGTAAACTGTGCTTTCCCAGAAGAACTGGCAGCATAAACCGCAACGGTTAAACCAACATTTGTCCAGTTTTTTTTCAATTTCTTTATAATATTCACTACATCATCGCTCTTGCCGATTTTAGGATAAACATGGGTAATATTGATCTTGTCGGAAAAATCGCCCAGTGCTACGGTGCTTAAAGAATCCTGGTAAACAGAATAACCACCCGATTGCCTGTCTGTCAAATAGATGGCCACATTTTTATTCCAGTCCAGGTTATGCTCTGTTCCTAAATTACCCCGTACATCCTCTGCTTCCCAGCTCGTTGGTCCTTCGGTAATATGGTATCCTCCCATATCCGGGCCCGATTGTATGGCAAACACCCGCCAATGGGCTGTACCGGTATGGTATTTTTGTGCATGGGCAGCCAGGGCTTTTTCAAATTCAAGCACTTTATCCATTTTTGGAAATACCCGATGGGTAGAGACCAGGTTTTTGGTTTGGCCTATGCCTGTAAAAGGAATAAGCATACAAAGAAGAAAAAACATCTTTGTTGTAAAGCGCAGATTCTTGTTCATGGTAGAATGGTTTATTGATTAAAAAGAATGGTTTGATTGTTTGTTGGGTTACTATCCTGTAACGGTCACAGACAATACTGTAAAATTCTGCCATAACGCATTTTTTTGTGAGTACAAATCAACCATCATACTGCATATTCAGCCCTATTAACCGGACGAATTGTGCAACAGCAGGATTAATTCGTCATTTTAGCCGGTGAAGCCGGGTTTCTTTTTAAACTATGTGTAAAAAATGGACGTTCCGTTTATCTTTATAAGCAAATGCACAAGACCTCAATCAGCCTGAAAGTTTTACTTACCAGTTGCATGTTATTTTGTTCATGGGGGGCAACCGCACAAAATACTCCAGCCTACGAATCCATTTCCACCGCACAGGGCTTATCGCAGGGTATGGTATTTGACCTGTTACAGGATAAGGAAGGATTCATCTGGGTGGCTACCAAGAACGGTCTTAACCGCTACGACGGGTATAATTTTAAAATTTTCACCAACGACCCCTATAATACCCAAAGCCTGAGCAGCAACACCATTGTAGAACTGTTTGAAGATTCAAAAGGCAGGATCTGGGCTGGAACCGAAAATGCCGGGGTAAATGTTTATGATAAAGTGAGCGGGAAATTTTACCGCATCACCCACAGCAAATCAAACCCGTCCAGTCTCTCCGGAAATGGTATAAGGTCAGTTTTGGAAATGCCCGACGGGCGGATATTATTGGCCACCGATGCAGCCGGATTAAATATCATTGAGCTACACAACGATCTTTTTGAAAAGAATACGGCACCGGTGATCACCCGGCTTAGCCTGCCCAACGCTGCACAGGTGTATGGTATGGGGACCGACAGCAGCGGCGTTACCTGGATCGGTGGAATGGATGGGTTGGTTTACCGCTTTGATCCGCTTAAAAACAGTTTTACAAAACTGAATAACGGGGTGCTGCTTAACGACGGCTACCTCAATCCCGACAGCAGTAAGTTAATAAACAGCAATCTTTACCTGTCCGACGGAAAAGATATATTTCCATTATTCAACAGCCATAAAACACCTGCCGGTAATATCATCTTCAAACCCAGAGAACAACTTTGGGAGAACCACCACCGGGAGGAGTATTTCTATGATGTATATAAACATGATCCGGGCAAGGCAATAAACTGGAATGAACCGTTACCTGTAACCAAAATAAGATTATGTTATCCGTTCATCATCGACCGGTCAGGCGTACTCTGGTCCGGCTCGGTTGGATACGGGCTTCGTAAATACAATTCAGCAGGCAAAAAATTTAAAACATATATTATTCCCGGGGCCAGTGTAAAATGGATCATTCCTGTTAACGCCAATGATATTTTTTTAGGGGATTTTGGCTATACGTGGAACAGGTTAATTAATGATTCGCTGAGAAAAAATGTATTCGGCAGCATTCCCGGTTTTTCACAGGTAGATAATTTCATCATATCCCAATCGGGTGATTACTGGATAAAATGTGATAATAAAGGGTATTTTAAATACAATCCTGCTTCCGGCAAACTGGTACCCTATCCACAGATCAACGACGACAAAAGTATTGGTGCAAAACAACCCATGCTTGAAGACAGTAAAGGCAATATTTGGCTTGCGGGACTTGGAGGTAAATTCACCCGCATCCATGCTGCTACAGGCAGTATAGACAGTTTTACCATTAACATTAACCCCGCAAAGCCAATACCACCCAGATCGATCTGTACTGCATTATATGAAGATAAACAGGGCGTATGCTGGATCGGCACTGCCGAAGGTTTTGTAAAAGTTATTTTCAGTAACAGCCAAAGATCATCCCCGCAAATAAAATGGTTTTATAATAACAGCAGCAACCGCAATTCGCTCAACTATAATCACGTGTCCTGTTTTTTAGATGATCCGTCTGCACCAGATAAATATCTATGGATCGCAACAAAAGGCGGTGGCTTAAACAGGCTGGATAAAACAACCGGCGATTTTTTTCATCTTTCCGCAAAAGACGGCTTGCCCGATGATGTGGTATACGGCATATTACCCGATAATGCAGGCAATATATGGGGCAGTACCAACAAAGGTATTTTTTGTTTGAGAGCTGTAAAAAAAACCACCAGTAATAGTTGGGTATTTCACAATTTTACCAAGGCAAATGGTTTGCAGGATGATGAATTTAATACCGGGGCCTATGCTAAATTACCAAATGGCGAGCTTGCTTTTGGTGGCGTTAACGGGCTGAATATATTTGATCCCAAGGAAATACTGGTACCTGGGTTCATGCCCAATGTTTTCATCACCGATATCCTCATCAATAACCAATCCATTGCACCGGGAGATAATACCCAGGTACTGCAAAATACCATTGAGCTGTCAAAAGAAATTACGCTTACGCACCTGCAGGATATTCTTACGCTTGAATTCTCATCACTTGATCTTACCGCTTCTGCGCAAAATAAATACCGTTACCAATTGGTGGGAGTGGATAAGGATTGGGTTGAATCCGGCACCCGCCGCACAGCAACCTATTTACATTTACCGGCAGGAGAATATACGTTTAAAGTGCAGGGAAGCAACAGCCAGGGCATCTGGAGTGATAAGACCGCAGAACTCAGGATCACTGTTTTGCCTCCCTGGTGGCGCAGCTGGTGGGCTTACCTGGTTTATGCAATATTGCTCGGTTTAGGCATAAGCGCTTATTTTAAATTCAGTGTAAACCGGGCCAAACTTCAATCGCAACTTAATTTTGAACAACGGGAAGCAAAAAGAATAAAAGAACTTGACTCGGTAAAAACACAGCTGTATACCAATATCACCCATGAGTTCAGAACCCCGCTTACGGTTATACTCGGTATGGCGCAACAGGTTAAAAATAATCCTGCCCAGCACCTGGATAATGGCATCGACATGATCATGCGCAACGGGCAAAGCCTGCTGAACCTGGTAAATGAAATGCTGGATCTGTCGAAACTGGAGACCGGTAAAATGACGCTTCAAACAGTGAACGGCGACATCATCAATTTTCTCCGCTACATTGTAGAGTCGTTTCACTCCCTCGCCGAAAGCCAGAAAAAACAATTACACTTTTTAGCCGGAATGGATTCGCTGTACAGGGAATACGACCCCGAAAAAGTACGGCAGATCGTAGCCAACCTGTTATCCAATGCGTTGAAGTTTACTCCGGAAAAAGGCAATATCTATATTTCGGTGACCGAAAGCAGCCCGGCGCATGATACAGGCAGATCAAATTTGATCATTAAGGTAAAAGATACCGGCTACGGTATCCCGGAAAGCCAGATACAACACATTTTCGACCGATTCTATCAATTGGATAACAGTCATACCCGTAAAACAGAAGGCACCGGCATTGGCCTGGCGCTGACCAAAGAACTGGTGAAATTAATGGATGGAGAAATTACCGTAAAAAGTCCGCCAACGGGTGCCAATAAAGGAAGTGAATTTACCGTGGTACTGCCCTTACAAAGATCCCCGGCATCAACAGAAAATATCACTTACCCGGATATCATTGATATAGGGCTGAAAAAAATAAATACCGTCACCGCCAACAGCAGGGATATTGATGAAGAAAAACAAAGTAAAGAGAAACCACTGATCTTACTGGTGGAAGACAATGCCGATGTAGTTGCCTATACCGCATCCTGCCTGCCCGATTACCGGCTTGCCGTTGGCCAGGATGGAAGAGAAGGTTTTGAGATTGCTTCCGAAATAATTCCCGACCTGATCATTACCGATGTGATGATGCCCTTTGTAGATGGGTTTGAGCTGTGCAGTCAATTACGCAGTGATGAACATACCAGTCATATTCCCATAATCATGCTTACCGCCAAGGCGGATATGGAAAGTAAAATTGAAGGACTGGAAAAAGGGGCAGATGTATATTTAGAAAAACCGTTTAACCGGGAAGAGTTATTGATCCGGGTAAAAAAACTGCTCGAGTTAAGAAAAAACCTGCAACAGTATTACCTGAAAAAAGCAGGGCTTACGAATGTTGCCACACCAGCAAACGGGACAACTATTGAAGAACCGGTGAGTGAAAATAAAATAGAAGATGAGTTTGTAAGAAGAGTGAGAGAAGCGGTAGAACAAAATATTTCGGATACGGGCTTCTCTGTTGAACAACTCTGCAAAATGGTTTTTATGAGTCATTCAAAACTGCACCGCAAGCTGGATGCACTTACTGGCTGCTCGCCCAAT
>DAOQRQ010000147.1:0-7259 GCA_035355815.1 Ferruginibacter sp.
CCACGGCATTTGTTTCCACGGTAGAATGAATTTCTTTATCCCGGTGTTTGAAAAATCGTTTCTGAAATACCAGGATGCTGATAACACCGGTGGTGATGGATGCATCGGCAATATTGAAAATGGGTCGGAAGAATACAAATTCCTCTCCACCCCAAACCGGAAACCATGAAGGAAAGTGTCCTTCTATAACAGGGAAATAAAGCATGTCAACCACATTGCCGTGCAGGAAGGAAGCGTAGCCTTTTGAGGAAAAAGTGGCCAGTCCGTTGTAACCAACATAATCTTTAAGCAAAGGATCCACCGTCATTCCTTTGTCGAATATCATTCCGTAAAAAGAAGAGTCGATTAGGTTGCCGAGGGCGCCTGCATATACCAGGGCGGCACAGGCAATAAAGCCTTTATGGTATTTCTCCCGAATGATCTTTCCGAGGTACCAGGTACCAAATACAACCGCCGCCATCCGGAAAACAGTAAGGGCCATCTTTCCCCAGTTACCACCAAATTTCCAGCCATAGGCCATCCCGGGATTCTCTACAAAATAAAGCTGGAAACCTTTGCCCAAAACATTGTGATGATCATTGAGCTGATAATGCGTTTTGACCCAAAGTTTAAGCGCCTGGTCGGCCAATACGATCAATAAGATGATGAATGCTGCGTGTCTTCTTTTCATAATGTGGCGCAAAGATAGGAGAGTTTATGATTTGAAGTTTAGGAGTTGAGTGGTTTAGAGGTTTGGGAAAATGATTACAGTTACGGTTTGCAAACTAAACCCCTAAACCCTAAACACCTGTACGCTACTCTTCATAATATACCCGTTTCACCCGTTGGGAAATGCCTGTGAGTATTTCATAAGGGATCGTTTGTGCCCAGGCCGCCACTTCAGCCACGGGCAATTGCTGGCCAAAAACGATCACTTCATCGCCTTCGTTTACTTCCGCTCCTGTTATGTCCAGCATGGTCATGTCCATACAAACATTACCGATCACCGGAACCCTCTTGCCGTTGATCCACATCTTACCCACCCCGTTGCTCATCAGCCTGGGGTATCCATCGGCATAACCAATACGCACCGTGGCAATGGTTGAATCTTTAGTGGCTATTCCTTTACGGCTGTAGCCTACGCTTTCGCCCGCCTTTACTTTTTTTACCTGCGATACGGTGGATTTTAACGTGGTTACATTCTTTAATTGCTGCTGTATGGCTTCATGCGAATCAACTCCGTACAAACCAATACCAAGCCGAACCATATCAAACTGCAGGTCCTGGTGACGATGAATGGCCGATGTATTGGCAATATGACGAAGGAATTTATACCCGGTGGCTTTTTGTATCTCTTTACACGATCTTGTAAATGACCTGGCCTGGTCTTCCGTAAATGCATTGTGTGCAGCCGAATCGCTGGCAGCCAGGTGAGAGAAAACAGATTGCACTTTGAATAGCGTTGTTGACTTCAGGCGTTCGCACAATTCTTTTATATCCGCTTCTTCAAAACCCAGCCGGCGCATACCGGTATCCAGTTTTATATGAACCGGGTAATTATGAATACCCGACTGTTTAATATAATCTTCAAACGCATCTAAAATACCGAACGAAAACAATTCAGGTTCCAGGTTGTACTGTATCATTACGTCAAACGTGATCTCTTCGGCATTCATCACCATAATGGGCAGGCTGATGCCGGCCTTGCGGAGTTCAACCCCTTCATCGGCATAGGCCACGGCCAGGTAATCTACTTTATGAAACTGCAACAGGTTGGCGATCTCAAAACTGCCGCTGCCATAGCTGAATGCTTTTACCATGGCCATCAGTTTTACATTTGGATTGAGAAGTTGCTGGTAGGTTTTTAAGTTATGCGTTACGGCATTGAGGTTTATTTCCAGTACGGTCTGGTGTATCTTTTGTTCCAGCAAATGGCTGATGAGTTCAAACTCAAAGAACCGGGCTCCTTTCAACAACACCGTTTCATCATAAAAATGCTGTGCATGAAACTGGTGAATAAAATCGGCCGTAGAAGTATAGAAGGCCGTTTGTTCGATATTTTTAAAGGCATTCTTTTGCCGGGTAAGCTCCGGGCCGATACCGATAAAGCGGTTGATATTCTTCTGCTCCAGTATGGCCGCCACATCAGCATACAGTTCGCCGCTGCTTTTTCCCGATTGCATGATATCGCTGAGGATGAGGGTGCGCCGGGCGTGTTGCTGTTGCTGTTGCAGAAAATCGAGGGCGATCACCAGGGAGTTGATATCGGAATTGTAACTGTCGTTGATCACCGAGCAATTGTTGATTCCCTGTTTTAATTCCAGGCGCATTTCCACGTAACGAAGCTGGGGCATACGCATAGCAATCTCTTCTGCATTCAATCCAAGCTGAATCATCACACAGCAACAGGTAATGGCATTTTCAACCGAAGCTTCGTCGGTAAACGGAATGCTGAACCGTATATTTTCTTCATTGCATTTTGCCGAGATGCTTGTTTCTGTCTCTGTCTTTTCCACCCCGGTTACCTGCAACGTAGCCGATTCTTTCTTACTCCAGGAAAAGAGTTTAAAATCGTCTCCGCTCCGTACATTGTTTTTAAATGTATTCACGGCCTCATTCAGGTCGGGGTTATCGGCACAATAGATCAGCACACCTGTTTTTACAAACAGGCGCAGTTTCTCATTTATTTTTTGCCGGATGTTGAGGAACCCTTCACCGTGCGCCTCACCAATGGATGTGATCACACCGATATTGGGCTCAATGATCTTAGCCAGGTTCTGCATTTCACCCGGCTGGGAAATGCCTGCTTCAAAAATACCGAGGGTATTCTCTTCACTGATCTGCCATACACTCAGTGGCACGCCCACCTGCGAATTAAAGCTTTTGGGGCTTCGTACAATATTATGGTCGGGCTGAAGCAATTGATACAGCCATTCTTTTACGATGGTTTTACCATTGCTGCCGGTAATGCCAATTACGGGCAGGTTGAATTGCTGGCGATGGTAAGCAGCCAGTTGTTGCAGGGCCTGCAGTACATCGGGCACCTGTAAAAAAGCCGCTTTGGAGAATTTCTTAGCCGCAGCTTCTGTAAAACTTTCATCCACCACAAAACAGCGAACACCCTTTTGATATAATTCCGTGATGAAGGAACTGCCCCCACGCCTTGGGCCATTCAATGCAAAAAAAACAGAACTGGCGGGGAATAATAATTTACGGCTGTCTAAAAGAATATGTTCAACAGCAGCATCTGTTTTAACAGCAACTGCTTTTGCCTTAATGATGGATGCTATTTGAGAAACTGTATACAATCAGGTATATTTTATTACTCTTACTTAATATCCCCTGGTACTCCTTTCCGCTGGTGATAGATAGAGTAAAATATTGAACCGGAAATACAAAAGACAATTACCAGCAGCGAAACCCACACCGGTATATGTACCCATTCGGCTATAAGCATTTTTACACCAATGAACACCAGCACGATGGCAATGCCCTGTTGCAGGAAATCAAATTTACTGGCAGCACCTCTCAATAAAAAGAAAAGGCTGCGCAAACCAAGTACCGCAAAAATATTGGAAGAATAGATGAGTAACTTCTTGCTGGGGTCAGGAATAATGGAAAAAACGGCCGGGATGGAATCAACGGCAAACACAATGTCTATCAGCCCCAGCATTACCACTACCATTGATAAGGTGGTGAAGTAAGCCTTATTATTGTGCATAATAATAAATCGGCCATTGGGCTCGGCATGGCTGATGCGCATGAACTTTTGCATCATGCGGTAAGCCCAGTTCTTCGCCGGGTCAAATTCCTTTTCTTCACTGCTGAAGAACATTTTGAAGCCGGTATATAGAATGAAGGCACCAAACAGGTACATGATCCATTCGAACCTTGCCACCAGCTCGCTGCCCAGTGCAATGAAAATGATGCGGAAGACGATAGCCATTAAAATACCCAGCAGTAAAACCCGGGAATAATTTTCCGGCTTTACTTTAAAGAAAGAAAAGATGATGATGAACACAAAGATATTGTCGATGGAAAGTGACCATTCTAAAAGGTAAGCGGAGATATAAGAGATGGCATCTTCCTTACCATTACCTCCTGCATTTTCGTACCAGATGAACCCGCAGAAGATGAATGACAAAGCTACCCAGAAAATGGTTTGAACCAATGCTGCTTTAAGGCTGATCACCTGGTTCTTCTTACTCAGCAGGCCCAGGTCGAATACCAGCGCTACCACGATCACGATGCTGAATACTAAATATATCAGTTGCGTTTTGTCCATCTTAAGTTCTTGTATATTTTCTTTTGCGCACAAACTGGTAAAGCAATGCAAATAAGATCACCAGCACCACCGGTATGGCAATATTGATCAACTGCCAGTTGGTTCTTTCCCCATCCACCCTTTTCTTATCAAGCAGGCGCAGGGTATAATCTTTTGCCTTTGCTTCGGCCAGGCCGGAAGAATTGATAAGGTAATCAAGACAGTTCTGCAAAAAATCCCTGTTGGCAAACTGGTATTGGTATTGTGACCCGTAGGTAAAGGGATTAACCCCCATTGGAAGCGGTTCGTTTTTTTGAACGGAGTTGAGTACCACATCTCCATCAGCCACCACGATCATTTTATTTTCATTGATGCATTGCGGAAGAAAAACTGCCCCGTATTTGGCCAGGCTGTCGTTAAATGCGGCGGACAACCTGTTTTTAAACAGCGATTGAAATTTTCCTTCAAGCAATACAGCAACGGGTATATTCGACTTATTGAATTTTTCGTCTTTAGGTGCATTCACATTTTCATTTCCGCTTATCAATGCCGGAGTTGAAATGATCCTGGAATTAGCAGAAGAATGTAACAGGAAGGTCTTTTTTATCCCTTCGGCTTCCACCGTATCCACCGAATTTACGAACCGTCCGGCTACATAACCAATGTTCTTATTGATGGCATGATTAGAGGCAGATCCAAAGACCGGGAAATAATTCCAGGTGAGGAATTCAAACTGGCCATTGCCGTTCACATCAAAAGGCAGGCGGTCGCTCTGCAGGTCCATTACCAGGTCGGAATTGATCCTTACCCCGTATTTAAACAGCAGGTCGTTCAGTTCCAGTCCGCGGTCGTAAGCGATCACTTCGTTTTTTATCCGCAGGCTGTCCATTTCAGCATTCAGCTTATCAATGAAGAACATCACTTTCCCTCCACGCATCACAAACTGGTCTATCTTCAGTTTTTCTTCATCGGTAAAAGCCATTGCCGGCTTTACGATCATTAATACTTTGAAGGTATCTGGAATAAGTGCCTGTGTATTTAAGTTAAATGTAAAAAGGTTATAATCGGGCCGCAGGACATTCTCCACCAGGTCGTACGTAACATAACTGCCAACAGGAGGCTCGCCATTGCCAATAGAATAGGCAACCATTGGCTTTGCTTCATTGGTGAGTTTGTAAATACCGTTGGCAAGTTCAAACTCCATTAATGCTTCTGCGCTGTTTATCTCTTCCCGGCTTATGTTGGGTATGCCGTTATACAATCTTACAGGAACCGTTCTGTCTTTATAATGCATCAATGCCACCGGGTACACCAATTGTTGTTTTTCTCCCTCCTTCAGCTGAGATTTTAAATTAAAAGGATACAGGCCCAGCGCAGAAAGGGTATCGCCCCATTTAACAGAAGCGCCGGGTACGTCTTCTTCCGGACTGATAAAATTATATTGCAGTTTACTGCCGGCGATCTCTTTAAACTCAGCCAGCATTTCATTGCTGCTGTTGGCCAGTTTTTTAAATCCGCTTGGGAAATCGCCTTTTAAAAAAACATCCACCTGCACTACTTCGTCGAGCCCTTTTAATATTTTTTTAGTGGGCTTAGATAAGGTGAATCTTTTTTCATTGGTAAGATCCAGCCGGGTATGGTACAAGGATGCCAGCCAGTTGATGGCGATCAATAGTATGATGGTAAGCGGCAGCCAGGTCTTAGTTTTTCCTATTTTATTTACCAATCCCATTTATTTTTTTCGAAGATTTTTTACAGTGATCAATAAGAAAAGGAAGATGATGCTGATGAAGTACACCAGGTCACGGCTATCGAGCACGCCGCGGCTGATGCTGCGGTAATGAAAATCAATGCCCAGCATTTCCACATAATAATCAGGGCCATTTACCAGGAAAGACAACCGGCTGAGTGCATTGAAACCGAAATACAGGACCAGGCAGGCAAAAGCGCTCACCAGGAATGCCACCACGGCATTATTGGTAAAGCCGCTGCAGCAAAGCCCGATGGCTGCAAAAACAGCTGCCAGTAAAAAAAGGCCGATATAACTTCCTAAAATTCCGCCGCCATCGATACCTCCCTGCGTACTCAGCGATTTAATGGTAAAAACATACACAAGGGTTGGTATGATCACAAACAGCAACACAATGAGTATAGAAACGTATTTACCCAAAACGATCTGCCACCTGCTGAGGGGCCTTGTTTGCAGGATCTCGAATGTGCCGCCTTTGAATTCATCGGCCAGGGTACGCATGGTAATGGCCGGTACCAGGAAAAGCAGGATCCACGGAGCCAGTTCAAAGAATTTATCTAAAGAAGCATAGCCGAAATCAAAAATATTGCTGTCGGGTAATACAAAAAGAAAAAGCCCGCTTACCAGCAAAAATAAAATGATGGTAATATAGCCGGTGAGGTTACTGAAGAATTGCTGCAGTTCTTTTTTACAAATGCTCCACATACACTTTAAAATTGCTGCAATTTAATACTTAACAGGTTATTGTAAGAGTATATCTGTAAGTTGGGGCCGCGGTATTCATTTTTATGGGCTCCTTAACTTTTAACGGCGGCGGGAAAGGACAGGCCGATATATCAGGAAATTAACAAACATAAAAGAATTTTATCCCCGGTAAGCAGCAATTCTGCAAAACGGCCTGTCATAGCATGCAGTGGTAACATGAATCGAGCTATTACCATTTTTGAGTCTTTGTTCATTTTGCGCATGAAGCAGTTGATTGCTGACAAATAATCGTTCAAAGACTCATTTAAAGTTGTTTACCAAAACCAACTGCAGGTCCCGTCATTAATTTGGCGGGATTTTTTTGTGGAATATTTTCAAGGCTGCGTCTAAGCCTAAATTTATTTATATGAAAAAAGTACTGTTACTGCTAACGGTATGCGCTGTTTCTGCACAACTTTCGGCCCAAACAGCCAAAGCAGGCAAAACCCCGCCACCGCCGCCTCCACCACCACCAGCCCCGGGTGAAATTACACCCCCCCCCCCCCCCCCCCCCCCCCCCCC
>DAOQRQ010000148.1:0-7247 GCA_035355815.1 Ferruginibacter sp.
AAATTTATCCGCATCATCCGTTTAAACAGGGCAAAAGAACTGATGAAACAGCCCGGCAGCAGTATTTCATCCATTGCACTGGATTGTGGATACAACGACCCCGGGTATTTTGCCAGGGTATTTAAACAGGAGTATGGAGTAACCCCGCAGGACTGGCGAAGCAGTAATATTGACAACTAATAATTAAGAATTAAAAATGAAGAATGAAGGAGATCGTCTTCCAATTTTTAATTCTTAATTTTTAATTCCTAATTTTTAATTTATTTGGGTTTATACTCCAGCACCAGCACCGCATTCTCTGTTAAACTGGCGCTGCTGTGCAACTCATAGCGTTTGTCGCCTGCCTTTACCACAATGGTTGCCGTATTGGGAGGTATGCTGCCCAGGTTATTTGCGAATAACACGATCTCGTGTTGCGGTGCCTTTTCATCTAACAGCAATTGTACCGTTATGGCTTTTTCGGAAAGAACCCGGTTGCTTACCAGCAATTTGTTGTTATAAAACACACTGATACTATCGCCGTCAACCGTACCATTATCAAATATATCCAGCGTGATGTTTGTTACATTTACCGGTATGCGGCTGAATACGGTATTCTTACGGGTGGATACGGTTGCAACACTGTCTTTCTTTACGGGTGCGGCAACGGCATTTGGATTTATTTTGTATTCCTTGGGCACTTCAGCGCCCATCAGGTTCTTGCCAAAATAATCCCAGCGGCGGCGGGTCATGTAATAGGTTTCGGCTCCATAACCATGGCGTGCATTGGGGAATACCACCAAATCGAAATCTTTATTGGCTTTTTGCAATGCTTCCACCACCAGGTAAGTATTGTAAGGCGGAACATTATCGTCCATACCACCATGGGCCAGCAGCAGTTTGCCTTTAAGATTACCGGCATTGATCTGGTTGGCCTGCTTGGCGTAATTGGTTGTTCCGTCTGGGCCTTTTTCTTCCAGGCCAATATAGCGTTCGCCCCAGTCATCCTCGTAATTGCGGTTATCGTGATTACCCGACTCGGAAATTCCTACCTTATAAAAATCAGGGAAAGTAAACATCGCATCGGCCGTGGCAAAGCCGCCACCGGAGTGGCCCCAAATACCCACTTTATCAAGATCCATATACGACCTTGTTGCTGCCAGTTGCTTAATGCCGGCCACCTGGTCGTCGAGCGTATTGGCGCCCATGTTTCCATAACAGGCATCGTGAAAAGATTTGGAGCGGTCGGGATTGCAACTGCCATCAATGATCACCACAATGAAACCGAGATCAGCAAGCGCCTGGTGATCGCCACGGGAAGGACCGAAATTACGGGTACCTACTCCCCCGCCCTGCGGACCGGGATATACATAATTAACAATGGGATATTTTTTTGATGGATCAAAGTCTTTGGGTTTAAACATCAGGCCATACAGGTCCCACTTACCATCGTTCGACTTTACCTTGATGGGTTCGGCAGGCTTCCAGCCCGTTGCCAGCAATTTGCTGATATCTGTCCGCTCCAGTTCCATAATTAATTTACCCTTCATATCCCGCAGAACAGAAACCGGCGGCACATTGGGCTGTGAATAATTATCGGTGAAATATTTTCCGTCGGGTGACAAAGTAATGTTGTGATTACCGTCTTCGGGTGTTAACAGCTTGAGGTTACTGCCATCAAAATTGATGCTGTAAAAATGGGCAAAATAAGGATCACGGCCCGGCTCACGGCCATTGGCCATAAAATACAATACCCGTTTTTCTTCATCTATTTTTAATAACTGCGTAACTACCCATGCGCCTTTGGTGATCTGCTGTTTGAGCTTGCCTGTGTTTGCATCATAGAGATACAGGTGACCCCAGTCGTCACGTTCGCTGTACCAGATGATCTCATTGGTCTTATCCAGGAAACGGTTGTTGATGGTACCCTGCCCGCTTTCGTATTGGGTGGCCACTTTTTCTTCAAACACCTCTTTTACATCGCCGGTGAGTGCATTGGCAATACGTACTTTTTCAATTTTGTGATCACGACTGGTAGAAACAAACATGAGTTTGCTTGCATCGGCATTCCATTCGTTGTCATCATATGGACTGCCGGATGCAATATCATCGCTCAAGGTACCTCTTCTATCGTCGGAAGGAATTTTTAAACGGATCACTTTGGGTACGTCCACTTCAATGATCACCCGCTCTATCTGTATTATCTTTTTATCTTCCGGCAAGGGGTATTTCCATTGCTCCAGTTCGGGCGCACCTACTTTTGTTTTTACAAGGTACATATCGCTTACATGACGCTGATCCTGCTGAAAAGTGGCTATCTTTTTAGAGTCGGGGCTCCAGAGCATGATGGGCCTGTCGCTGTGTGTCCAGCCGGCATTATCGGTGGCGTAGCCATAATCTTTTATTCCATCGGTGGTAAGTTGGGTTTCCTTTTTTGTATCCAGGTCACGTACCCACAGGTTCCAGTCTTTAATGAATGCCGCTTTCTTTCCATCGGGCGAAACGCTTTCCATGGCTCCTCCTCTTCTGCGGCCAGCCGTTGCAGCTCCGCCAGGGGCATCGGGTAAGATCGATTTTTTATCAGGGCCC
This sequence comes from Ferruginibacter sp., assembly GCA_035355815.1. Lineage (GTDB taxonomy): Bacteria > Bacteroidota > Bacteroidia > Chitinophagales > Chitinophagaceae > Ferruginibacter. The sequence continues at coordinate 2,569 of DAOQRQ010000148.1, forward strand.
GTTTTGCGGCTGCCATCGGCGGGGTTTATCAAAACATATTCCACTCCACCCGGCACGGAAACAGAATACCAGAATTTACTATCCGGCAACCAGTTTGGATTTACATTATACCGGTAAACCAGTTTGCCCGCATTAAAACCCAGGGCCTTAGTGGCCTGGTCGTAATCGGCAGTGGTTAATATCTTTTTATCGGATTGTGCATACGCTGCAACGGTAAAAAAGGCGATCAATGCCTGGATAATGAATATTTTCTTCATGATTGAAATTCACCGGTATTGGTTTATGAGCCGGGAAATTAAATTTAGGGAAAGTATTTAATATCAAGCCTGGGAATGAGATGAACGGTTATAGATGTTTGAACCACATACGAACATAATGCACCTAGAACGCCCCGTGGATTTCGATGTGGCTGTAGGTGCAATAAATTAATTACCCCACAATACCCATTGCACTGCCCTTTCCATCACCCGGTCTTTCTTCTGCCGAATATCTTCCAGCGCATTGGCCACTTCTATATCGGGCTTGATGCCGGTGAAATCTTTTTCATCGCCATTGGCACGAAGGAACATCTTTATGGAGGCAGTAGCAACAATACAGGTATGAGGTAGCATGAAAGGGAAAATTTCGCCAAAATCATTGGCTGGTTCAGCGGTCGATTCACCGATGAGGGTAGCCAGTTGATAGTCTTTGATGGCATTGGTAAGCATATTAGCGCTGCTGAAGGTTCCCGTACCGATCAGTACCGCTGTTTTGCCGGTATACCGGAGATCATTTTTGGCAGGTTCTACAAGCCGGGTTGATTTATAATAGTACAACTTTCCGTTTTTCTTTTCTCGGAATGGATCTTCGGCTCCCACCAGGATTGCATAAGCTTTGGAATGACTGCTGATACGTATCTTCATACCGCTTGCATTACGGTACCGCCTGCCGCTGATATACCCGATGAGCATGTCGCCCAGTCCACTGTCGCCGCCGCCGTTCTTACGAAGGTCGATGATCAGGCCCGTTGTATTTCTTTCCCTGATCTGCTGGAAGGTGCTGCGCAGGAAAACATCAAAGGAATCACGGAGTTTACCATTCATATTATTGAATTCAATAAGGGCAATGTTATTCTCGAGGAAGCTCACCGAGAAGGGTTTGGTGGGGACCGACAGTTCGGCAACGATCAGTTTGCTGATGCTGTCGGTTTGCTGGTACGTATAACCGTCGGTTGTAAATTCAACAGCGCTGTTATTTATAAGCGCCTTGATCCGGAACGGACTTACAATACCATCCATATAAAGAAGCTTGCGGATATTGTTCTTTACCTGCAGCCTCCTCCAGGGTTCCAATCCGCCATAGAACCTTGCATACTTATCATAAAGCTGCTGAACGGGAATGCCGTTTATTTCAGTGATGCGGCTGAATGCCGGTAATTTGTTTGCAACACTGAGGTCACGCTGTACCACCAGCGCCCCGTTATCAATATCAAATAACAGGTAAGGGAACCGTACACAGTGATACGCATATAAACTGTCGCTTACCCTGTTGGTGGCGAAACCCAGGTGCCCTTCATCCAAGGCACCCACCAGCCGGCTGATGGCAAAACAAGCCTGGAAATGCGTTACGCTGTCGGGCAACCCGGTCAGAATATTTTCCTGCAGCTGGCCCATCTGTTCTTTGCTGATGGCATGATAGGGATTCACATGGCTTTCCTCCATCACTTTCTGCCAGTACAGCATGTCTTCCTTCAGCAATTGTTTTGCAATTTTTGAAGAAGCAAAACCAGATGGCGGAGACTGGTGATACAATATATTCTTCTGCGCCTGAACATTGATGTGTACAACTAAAGAAAGTACAGCAGGCAGTACCCGGAAGAATAAAGTGCTGAGTGAGAACCAACGCATAGTAATAAATTTTACTTGTCAAATTTCGGCAGAATTACTTTTCGTTAACCATTCATCCGATAAATGGCAGGTTATTTTCCTCACCATAAAGACACGAAGAAAATGCATCACTAAGTACACGAAGCAGCCAAAAAATCAGCTACTCCTTTACGTTCGATGTATAAATACTTTGTGTCTCCTTGGCAAACCTGCATTTACCTGTCAGAGTACCGCCGGTATCAACCGGAACAATAATGCCCTAAGTGAAAAGATACGCATACCATTAAATTTTAGAGTTCAAATTTCTACAGAATTTTTGTACGGCAAAACCCCTTTGCGATGAATTGAGAAAATCCCGATATGAAATGCGACTCCCTTTTGGTAACTTGTAGTGGTTCTGATTTGATGATTTGATGATTTGATGATTTGAAAATGTAGGTGCAGCAATCATCAAATCACCAAATCATCAAATATTATTAACTATGCCTGCTGCAAGATCCATAAAAACACATTTGATTCCCGGCACGACCGGCCTGGCGGTATGCGGCGGACAAAGTAGCCGGATGGGTACCGATAAAAGCCTGCTGCTGTACCACGATAAACCGCAACGCTATCACCTCTACGATATGCTGCAGCCTTTTTGCGAAACCGTTTTTATTTCCTGCAATGCCGAACAGGCAAGGAATATGGAGCCGGGTTATGATCTTTTGCCCGACCATCCTTCTTACAGCAATACCGGGCCCATGGCTGCATTGCTCTCTGCATATAAAGAGTTTCCCGGTAAGAATATCCTGTTCATTGGCTGCGATTACCCTTTTTTAACCGGCACACATCTCCGGCAGTTTTCGGAGTATTGCAATGGCCTCAAACCCGTATGTTTTTATAATGAACAGTCGGCCGTTTATGAACCGCTGCTGGCCTGGTATCCTAACGAGTCTTTTGAGCCGCTCAAAAAAATGCAGGAGGCCGGGGAATATTCCTTACAGCATTTTTTAATTTCATCACAAGCTGTAAAATTTTATCCCGGCAGCAAAAGAAGCATAATAAGCATCGATACACACGAGGATTTTATAAAGGCATCCACGCAACTATTCCACGAGCGCCTGACTTTCTTTTAGTAACTTTAAGGGTGCCAAAGCAGGTTGAACATATCAATATACATAAGATCAGCGGCAGCGGGATCTACGAAACAGAAGACAGGGTTGCTGTAGAAGAACCGCTGGAAATTCAACTGGAGTACAGTACCGGCAGTGGCCGCATGCTGAAGAATGTGGCAGTAACCATGCGTACTCCCGGCAATGATGAAGAACTGGCTGTGGGTTTTTTATTCACCGAAGGGGTTATCAGCAATAAGAAAGCCATACAGGAAATAAAACGACCGCATGCTGATGACAACCGGATGCTCGTTGTTCTTAAAGAGAATGTAATTCCCGTACTCAATAATGCCGCTAGAAATTTTTACAGCACATCCAGCTGCGGTGTTTGCGGCAAGGCAAGTATTGATGCCATCAGCACGGTTTCGGCTTTTGCCGGGGTAAAGGACAGTCTTCATATCAACGCATCTGTTCTTTACCACTTGCAGGACGATCTTAATAAACAGCAGCAGGTATTTGAAGAAACAGGCGGCATTCATGCCAGCGCTTTATTTAATATGGATGGCAGGTTCATCATGTTACGGGAAGATGTGGGCCGGCACAATGCACTGGATAAGATCATCGGCGCTGCCTTACTGGATGACCAGTTGCCGCTGAACAACTGTATTTTATTTTTAAGCGGCCGTGCCAGTTTTGAGCTTTTGCAAAAAGCAACTATGGCAGGAATAAGATTGATCGCTGCCGTAGGTGCCCCTTCCAGCTTAGCCGTGGAGATGGCAAAAGAACAGAATATTACCCTGGCTGGCTTCTTAAAAAACAACCGCTTTAATATTTATTCGGGAAAGGAAAGAATAGGTTTGAAATAAGCACTTAGCGTTCTTTGCGAGCCCTCCTTAGCGTTCTTTGCGGTTTATCCTGCGACAAGGCTGAAGAGTAACCGCAAAGGTCACTATGCGGAGTACAGCGCAAAGAACACAAAGAAAAACCCCAACACATGAAATTACGCATCAAAGGAAACTCTATACGGATCCGGCTTACAAAGACCGAAGTGGACAGAATATCATCAGAAGACGGCTACCTGGAAGAAGAAACTTCTTTCGGTAACAGTAAATTCATCTATGCCCTGCAACAAGTTACTGCCGGAAACGAATTATCTGCTGCCATGGAAGGAAATAAAATAACCATGTTCGTTCCATCTGCCTTAACCAATGGCTGGCCAAAGAATGATACAGTAGGATTTGAAGCGAACATGCCGCTTAATGATAACAGGTCGTTATATCTCCTGCTGGAAAAAGATTTTGTGTGCCTCGATCATACCAACGAAGACCAGAGCGATAATTACGAGAACCCGAATAAGGTTTGTTAGGCCGTTACGTTCTTATACTTTCCTTTACTCTTCCGGATATTCACCGCCACCACTTTGTATTCCGGGCACATGGCTTCAGAATCAGAAAGATCAGAAGTGATATTATTCATCATGATCTCCGGAAAATGGAAAGTAGAACTCAATATGCCCGGTTTTACTTCATCGGTAATTTTTGCTTTCACATCTACCTTGCCCCTCGGCGATTCCACGCAAACCATATCGCCTTCGCTTATAAAATGTTTGGCAGCATCTTCGGGGTTGATCATCAGGTAATCATCTTTCAGTATTTTGGCATTACCTGTTCTTCTTGTCATAGCCCCGCAGTTATAATGTTCCAGTTCCCGGTTGGTGGTG
>DAOQRQ010000149.1:0-7201 GCA_035355815.1 Ferruginibacter sp.
TCTTCTTCCCTTACCAACCATCCGTACAAGGTTCAGGCAACAAAGATCAATTGATCCTGTTTTTTTGATTTATAAATCTTTTAACTAAAAGAGAATTCTCCACCTATTGTGGAAATCAAATTTTCTTTCAACATTTACACAGCAAATAAAAATGCCGATATTGGTGATTCCACCATTGTCAACCCAACTTCAACAAACAATTTCAAATTTATGGAACACGACCGTGAACCCCTGAACAAAAAGTTCGGAGTAACCTTTTTGCAGGCCTTGCTGTGCTTATCAGTTAGTCTTTTCCTGTTCTCCTGTAACAAAAAAGACAAATGGATCGATGTGGACCCGGCTTTCAGCAGCTACATCGATGCCTATACCACCGGTACCATTTCCAAAACATCTGCCATCAGGATCAAACTGGCCACCGACGCCAACACCACGCATGCCGTTGGTGAAGAAGTGAAAGAATCCCTCTTCAGCATCTCTCCTGCTGTAAAAGGAAAAGCATTCTGGCTCGATGCAAGAACGATCGAGTTCAAGCCCGATACCTGGTTAAAGCCCGACGAAATGTATGAAGTAAGTTTCAAACTGGGCAAGGTCACTAAAGTTCCGTCCAAATTCTCCGAATTCCGTTTCAGTATGAAAACCGTAAAGCCTTCTTTTAAGATTTCCGATGATGGCTTACGCAGTTCCGGCGTAAAAAATAAAATGAATTTCAGCGGCGAACTGGAAACAGCCGATGTGGAAGACGGTAAGCAGGTAGAGAAATTACTGGGAGCTTCTCAAAACAACAATATATTAAAGATAAGCTGGCAGCATAATGATGCAGCCAAATCGCACCGCTATACCATTGAGAATATCGACCGCCTGAAATCGGTCAGCAATATCGACCTGAAATGGGATGGCAAGCCGATGAGCATGGATGTAAAAGGAAACCGGCAGGTAGCCGTACCCGCCCTGGGCGATTTTAAAGTACTGGATGTGGTGGCCATGAACGAGGCACAGCAATATGCATCGGTTCAGTTCAGCGATGTGATCGCCGTGGGACAGGAACTGGAAGGATTGATCAGCATCAGCGGGCAATCAGATATCTCCTACACCATCAGCGGCAGTGAAGTGAAAGTGTTTGGCAATGGCAAACTGGACGGCAACTATACGGTGAACATCAATGCCGGGATAAAAAATACCTGGGGTGATATACTCGACAAAGGCTTTGCTGCCAATATCAATTTCGAGAACCGCATGCCTTCAGTTAAAATTCATGGTAAAGGAAACATATTACCCAACAGCGGAAGACTGGTACTTCCTTTTGAATCCATCAACCTCAATGCGGTTGATATCAGCATCATCAAGATATTTGAAAGCAATGTGCCGCAGTTCCTGCAAGAGAATGGCCTGGGCGGTAACAGCGAACTGAGAAGGGTTGGTAAACCCATTGTTCAAAAAACATTGCGGCTGGATGATGACAAAACACTGGACCTGCATAAAAAACAACATTTCTCTTTAGACATAGATAAATTTTTAAAAACAGAACAGGGCGCCATCTACCGTGTTACCATCGGTTTCCGTCCTGAGTATTCCCTTTATCTTTCTTCCGACACAACGAATAAGGAAAGCGGGGATGAAGAGGAAGAAGGCGATTATTACAGAAACTACGACGACCGGAATGGTATTGATGAGGACGATGCATTCTGGGACAGGTATGATACCTACTATCCCTTTGGTTATAACTGGAGCCGCCGGGATGACCCCAGCAGCAAATCGTATTATAACAAGGATCGCTGGGCAACAAGAAATATCATTGCCAGCAATATCGGCCTTACTGCAAAACGGGCTAACAACAACAGCATGATGGTTGCTGTAAGCAATATCCTTACCACCGAACCCATGAGCGGCGTGGAACTGGAAATAAGAGACTACCAGCAAACCATTATCAGCACCACCAAAAGCGGCAACGATGGCTTTGCCACAATCGACCTGAAAAGAAAACCGTTCCTGCTGATCGCAAAAAAAGGAAATGAACGGGGTTATTTGAAATTAGACGATGGAAATTCTCTTCCACTCAGCCGCTTTGATGTAAGCGGCGAAGAAGTGAAGAACGGCATCAAGGGATTCATCTTTGGCGAACGGGGAGTATGGCGGCCCGGCGATACCCTGTACCTGAATTTTATTGTGGAAGACAAGGAAGGGAAATTACCCAAAGATCACCCGGTTGAATTCAGTTTGTTTACGCCGCAGGGACAATTATTCAAGCACGCTGTTCAAACAGATGCAAAAGACGGCTTCTATCTTTTTAAAACAAATACCGACGCCTCATCGCCTACCGGTAACTGGACGGCAAAAATAAAAGTGGGCGGCGCCAGTTTTGAAAAGACGATCAAAGTAGAGACGGTAATGCCCAACCGGTTGAAGATAAATCTTGATTTTGGTAAGGATCCTTTGCTGGGAAAAGGCAATACCACAACAGGAACCATCAATGCCAAATGGCTGTTTGGCGCCGTGGGCAAAAATTTAAAAGCAAAGATCGATGCATCGCTTTATTCAAGAGGCACCAGCTTTGCCAAATTTGCCGGCTTTGATTTTGATAATCCCACTTCTGATTATTCTACCCAAAGCAAAACCATTTACGACGGAACCCTGGATGCCGAAGGCAATGCCGCATTGAAAACAGATTTCTCCATTGATGAAACAGCCCCGGGCATGCTTAGTGCAAACATGGTGGTTAAGGTTTTTGAACCAGGTGGAAGTTTCAGCATCGATAATGTAAGTATTCCCTACAGTCCGTATACAAGTTATGTGGGCATGAAATTACCCGATGGTGAAAAGCCGTTCGACTTTTTACTGGCTGGCAAAAACCATTCGATGCAGATCGTGAATGTTGACAGCAGGGGCAATTTAATAACAGGCAGCAACGAAGTGGAAGTACAGTTCTACCGCATTCAATGGCGCTGGTGGTGGGATGATAACGGCGATAACCTCAGCAACTTTACACAGGATGAATACAATAAACTGATAAAAACAGATACGGTGAGATTGAATAATGGGCGTGGCAACTGGACATTCGGTACTTCAGAAGATGAATGGGGTCGCTACCTAATCCTGGTAAAAGACAAGAAAAGCGGCCATGTAACCGGCTCGGCTTTTTATATCGACAGCCCCTACTGGCAAAGCAGGGAGGGCAATGATGATCAAACGGCCGCTTCCATGTTGTCCTTTACCAGCAACAAAGAAAAATACAATGTAGGCGATGAGATATCTTTGACCATACCAAGCAGCAAAGGCGGGCGTGTATTGGTAAGCCTGGAAAACGGCAGCAAGGTTTTAAGATCTTTCTGGCAGGAAACAAAACAGGGACAAACAGAAGTGAAGTTTAAAGCCGAAGCGGGCATGGCGCCGAATATTTATGCAACGGTAAGTTTGTTGCAACCCCATTCGCAAACCATCAACGACCTGCCCATCCGTATGTATGGCTCCATTCCCATTTTTGTGGAAGACAAGAATACGCTGCTTAAACCCGTACTCAATATTGCCAACAGCATACGACCCGAGCAGAATGTTTCATTCAGCGTAAGCGAACAGAACGGAAAAGAAATGACCTATGTGGTGGCCATCGTTGATGAAGGATTACTGGACCTGACAAGATTTAAAACACCCAATCCGCACGATGCCTTTTATGCAAGAGAAGCATTGGGTGTAAAAAGTTTCGACCTGTTTGATTATGTGATCGGCGCCTGGGGCGGCGACCTGGAACGCATATTAACCATTGGTGGTGATAACGAGGCCGGTGCCGGTAAACAAAAAACAGCCAACCGTTTTAAACCCGTGGTGAAATTCCTGGGGCCATTCCACCTGAATAAAAATCAAACGCAGAAACAATCCTTCACGCTGCCTTCTTATATAGGCTCCGTAAGAGCCATGGTAATAGCAGCGCATAAAGGAAGTTATGGCGCTGCCGAAAAAGCGGTGGCCGTTAAAAAGCCATTGATGATGCTGGCAACCATGCCAAGAGTGCTTGGCCCGGGCGAAACCATCAAACTCCCGGTTACTGTTTTTGCCATGGAGAATAATATTAAGAAGGTTAATATTTCACTGCAATCGAATCCGTTCCTGGAAGTGGTGGGTGGTAATGCACAGTCCATTAGTTTTTCGCAGACCGGCGAGCAGATGGTTTATTTCGACGTGAAAGTGAAACCAAATGTTGGTATAGGCAAAGTAAAACTGCTGGCAAGTTCGGGTAATGAAAAAGCAGACTACGAAGTGGAACTGGATATCCGTAATCCCAATCCGCCGGTAACAAGTGTAAGTGAGGTCACCTTGGCCCCGGGCCAGCAATGGAAAACAACGGCTGCTCCCATTGGCGTGGCTGCTACCAGTACAGCCGTGGTGGAAGTTTCCAGCGTGCCTTCTATGAATTTGCAGAAGCGGTTGAATTACCTGATCGAATATCCGCACGGATGTATTGAGCAAACAACTTCTTCTGTATTCCCGCAATTGGTATTGAATCAGCTTACCGACCTGGACGATTATAAAAAAGCGCAGGTAAATAAAAATGTAAAGGCCGGTATTGCCAGGCTGCAGAATTTTCAACGGCCCGATGGCGGCTTCAGCTACTGGCCGGGCGGATACGAAAGCGATGAATGGGGCAGCAACTATGCCGGGCATTTTTTAGTGGAAGCGCAAAACAATGGTTATTTAGTCAGCGACTATATGCTGCAGCAATGGAAAAATTTCCAGCGTGGCAAGGCAAACAGCTGGGTTCCATCTACCAGTAATTTTTACGGCGGCGATCTTATACAGTCGTACCGCCTGTACACATTAGCATTAGCCAAAGCGCCCGAACTTGGCGCCATGAACCGGTTGAAAGAATTCAAATACTTATCGCCGGAAGCAAAATGGCGTTTGGCTGCGGCCTATTCATTGGCCGGGCAGGAGAATACCGCCCTGGACCTCATCAGTGGACTGGCCACTTCGTTCCCGCAAAGAACCAGTTGGGGCTATACATACGGTTCGGATACAAGAGACGAAGCCATGGTACTCGAAACACTCACGTTGATGAAACGCAAAACACAAGCCGAAGCATTGCTGCGGACGATCTGCGCCAAGCTATCGCAGGATTATTGGTACAGTACGCAAACAACAGCGTACAGTTTAATTGCCATCGCAAAGTTTTGTGGTAAAAATCCAAGCGGCGCAAAGATCATTGCCAACGGAAATGTCGACGGCAAAACGGTTGACATCAACTCTTCTTCCTACATCAGGCAATTGCCTATCCTTTTTAAAAGTGGTGCAAGCAATGTTGTTATCACCAATAAGGGAAACAATACACTCTATGTTCGTTTGATAACACAGGGCCAGCCATTGGCAGGCGATAGTTTGAAAGTGAATAACAACCCTGCAGTATTGAACATGAATGTGAGTTATATTTCGCAGAACGGGGCCGCTATCGATATCAATAAACTGGCCCAGGGAACAGACTTTGTTGCCAAAGTGGTGATCAGCAATCCGGGCAAACGTGGTTATTATTCCGAAATGGCTTTGTCGCAGATATTCCCCAGTGGCTGGGAAATTTTAAATGCAAGGATGTTTGACGGCGAAGGCGCTTTTAAATCCTCATCTTCCAGCTACCAGGATATACGGGACGACCGGGTGTATACCTATTTCAACATCAGGGCAAATGAAACGGTTACTTATTACATACAACTGAATGCATCTTACCTGGGACGTTTCTTTTTACCCGGCACCTTTTGTGAAGCGATGTATGACAACAGCATTACGGCGGGTGTAAATGGTAAGTGGGTGGAGGTAGTGAACCAATAAAATGATAGCACACCGATGACACGGACGGGGCAGATCAATACGGATCAAATCTGTGCTGATCTGCTTTACCCGTGTCATCAGCGTTCTATAACATTATGAACAAATCTTTTCAAAATATACCAGGCAGGTTAAGATCACTCAGCATTAAATCTAAAATTATTTTAGTGGTGCTGACCGGTTTATTGATATGGTTCTGGGCTTCTCTTCCAAAAAAATTATTTCATGCCCCCACTTCTTATGTAATAGAAGATAAAGATGGCAACTTATTAAATGCCACCATTGCTGCCGACGGGCAATGGCGATTTCCTTACAATAAAAACGTACCGCAGAAATTCATCGACTGCATCACCACCTTTGAAGACAAACGCTTCTTCAAACATCCGGGTGTTGACCCAATGGCGGTGAGCAGGGCCATTACAAAGAACATAAAGAACAAGGGCATTGTGCAGGGCGGCAGTACCATTACCATGCAGGTGATCCGGCTTTCAAAAAAAGATGATAAGCGAAGTATTTGGAATAAACTCAAAGAAAGTATCCTGGCTGTGCGGCTTGAAATGTCTTATTCTAAAAAAGAGATACTGGCTTTGTATGCAGGCAATGCACCCTTTGGCAGCAACATCGTTGGACTGGATGCCGCATCCTGGCGCTATTATGGCAGAAGCGCCGACAAACTGAGCTGGGGCGAAATGGCGGCACTGGCTGTACTGCCCAATGCACCCGCACTTGTTCACCCAGGGAAAAACAGGGATGTGCTGTTGAAAAAAAGAAACCGCTTACTCGATAATTTACTGGAAGCAGGAAAAATAGATAAGAGTACTGCTGAACTGGCCAGGCTGGAACCCCTGCCCGACGAACCCTTGCGTCTTCCGCAAAATGCAGCACACCTGCTGCAACGTTTTATAAAAGACAATAAAGTATGGAAGCAGGAAACAAAGATCAAAACAACATTGGATGGTACCCTGCAGAAGAATGTATCAAGGATCATTCAGCAGCATCAATCGATCCTGAAAGGAAATGGAATTAATAATGCCTGTGCACTGGTGCTTGATGTGGAAACGGGAAATGTATTGTCGTATGTGGGCAATATCAGTGACCGTTCCAATAAAGAAATGGAATCGGATGTGGATGTGATAGCAGCGCCCCGCAGTCCGGGCAGTGCATTAAAACCAATTCTCTATGCGTCTATGCTAAGCGATGGCTTGATCTTACCCAATTCCATCATACCGGACATACCCACGCAGATAGGAAGTTATTCACCAAAAAATTTCGACCTGAGTTATGATGGCGCCGTGCCTGCCGGCAGGGCTTTATCCAGGAGCCTGAATGTGCCTGCCGTGAAAATGCTGCAGCAGTATAAATACCAGCGCTTTTACGAAACGCTTCAGCAATGCGG
>DAOQRQ010000150.1:0-7113 GCA_035355815.1 Ferruginibacter sp.
AATCTACGCCGATGTTATAATTTACTGCATCATCTATACCCAGTCCCTTAGTGCTCCATAAATAAGAAGATGCTCCCTGAACATGTGCGGTTAGTGTAAATATTTCTCTCGGGCATAACAAGGTATCGGGCCCCAGGTCAAATGCCGGTGCTGCATAATTATTAAAATTGATATTCACCGTATCGCTGTACAAACCACAGCCCATCACATTCACATTCACTATGTACTGTCCGCCCGGCGCTGCAACCGGCAGCTGCGATTGATTAAAATTCAGATCAACCCCATTTAATAACCACTGGTAGGTTGAGTTTTCGCTCGAAGCATTTAATGTGATCTGCTCTCCCTGGCACATCAGGTGATTTCTGCCCAGGTCGAGGTTTGGTTCCCTGGTAAAGAAAACGCCAATGGTATCTGTAACGGCACAGCCATTTATCTTCACGGTATACGTTCCGGATTCTTTTACCTGCAGTACCGGCCCGATGGTGGTTGTATCGTCATTCCATTCATAAAGAGCGTTGGGAACAATGGGTGCATTCAAAACATAGGTACCCGTATCGCCGCATAAAAAAACATCGGGACCAAAATTGTGTGCAACCGGCAATACAATAGAGAGCGTATCAGTTAAGTCAATGGTACCGGCGCCTCCATCCACCACATGCAGGGTTATGATATACGTACCTGGTGTGTTATAAATATGAGTAGGTTGAAGAATTCCATTCGCTGTATTTAATATCCCGCTGGCCGGATCGCCAAAATTCCAGTTCACCTGGTTGGGAAAAGGAGCCATTTCAAAAGCATTGGAATTGAATTCCACCACCGTACCTGCACAGGTAGAGCTATGCGTTATTGAAAAAACAGTTTGAGCCGACAGGTTTGTGCCGCCAATGATCAAACTAAAAAACAGTATCGGAATAAAATGCTTCATCTGGTTTATCTTAAGGTAGCACGATAGGTTTTATTTTTTATCATCTTACTTTCAACATAGGTCGAACCTGCTGCAGCGGGCCATTTTGCAGCCTGGCATAGTATACGCCGCTGGCCAATGCGCCCGAGTCAAACACAACCGAATAGGTTCCTTCGGCATAGGTTTTATCAACCAGGGTTGAAATTCTTTTCCCGGTGGTATCAAAAACCTGTACCAGCACATGTCCGCCTGCTGATTTAAATGTGATCGTGGTAGACGATGTGAAAGGATTGGGGTAGTTGATGATGAGATTATCACCCAGGTTATTCAGTTCCTGCATATCCATATTACAGGCGGTGGATCTGATCACCGGCAGGTATTGATAGTTTTTCAACAGCACCGTATCTACATCGTTTGGCGGCAAACAGAACCAGTCTCTTAAAATGGTTGAGTACACCGAACGGAAATCATATTGCATCGGCACATTATCAATGGCCTGTGTATTGGTTGGTATGATGGGGTTCTTGCCCAGTACTCCCTGCTTCACGGCTTCACCAAACAAAAACACCGGCTGTGCAGCTCCGTGGTCAGTTCCTAAACTTCCGTTCGATTGCATGCGCCTTCCGAATTCGGAAAAGGTCATTCCCAGCACCCGGTTTGAAACACCCAGGAATTTCAGGTCAGCCATAAATGCGGTAATGGCTTCCGAAACCTGCTTTAGTAAACCACTGTGGCTGCCGGTAAGGGGATTACCGCCATTCACCTGGCCGGCGTGTGTATCAAAACCTCCCATACTCACCATGTATATCTTTGTTTTTAAACCACCCGCAACCAGTTTGGCAACCGCTTTTAATTGCGCTGCTAAATAATTGTCTGCCGGGTAAGCCGATTGCTGGGTGACTTTTGCCGCAGCGGCCTTAATTACTTCTGCATATTTATTTGTTTGCTTAGCTACGGTACGCAGGTACGTTAACTCTACACCACTGGGTGTATTGGGTGTTGGGTCCTGTATGGCATCAATTAAATTGTAAAAGTTCAGACTTTCGTCAATAGCAAGTGCATCAAAACCGGTTGGACTTAAAAACACAGGTGATAAAACAGAACCTATCTGCAATGCCAATGGATCAGGCATGGCATCGTTTGGAAAGCCAATGGGATAATTGGGATACTGGTGATTCAGGTACCGGCCTGCCCAACCCGTTGATAAATACTGCTCATTATCAGATCCGGTTAACCAGATATCCATCGAACGAAAATGTGATCCATTAGGTGATGGGTATCCCACGGCCTGGATGGCACAAAGTTTTTCCTCGTTATATAGTTGCTGCATCCCGGTTAAGGAAGGATGTAACCCTGATTTAAGATTGTTGTTCAACCGAAGAACCCTGTTCTCTGGTATGGCAATATTGGTACGGATGCGGTTATAGTCGCTGTAAAATTCCAACGGAATGATCGTGTTCAATCCGTCGTTACCTCCCGACAGCTGTATCAATACCAGCACGTGATCATTATCTGCACTGCCAAGCGCTTTCAAAAGAGGCGAATCGGCCCAGGCTCTTACTGATAAACCTCCCAATATGGATGGAAGTACGGCTCCCTGTATGGTTTGTTTTAAAAAATTTCTGCGTTGCATAGTAAAGGAGTTGGATTGGTTAACACAAATGATATTCCGGCAGGTTCATAATATATTTATACAGCGCCTGCAACCTGGCCAATACCACGGCCCTGGCCGCCATGTCGGAAGGATTGGCTTTATACGCATCCCATGCATTGGTCCAGTAATAGTCCTGCAACTGCCCACTTAATAGAATGGAGCGTTTGATGAATTCTTTTGCGCTTGCTGATAAAGGATAGCGCAGTAATATCTCTGCCGATTGATCGATCAGCAGGTTCGGGTCACCGGGATTTGCCAGTTGACCGGCAAAGGCCAGTGGTTCTATGGCGATTGTCTGGTTATCGTACATGATACCATCGGCGATCATCCGGTCGGTAAAAATATTTCTGCGGGTATAAGTGGCTGTATTCACCCACAGTTCATGAAAAGCGGGTTCCTGGTAATAGGCATACCAGCCGGCCACTTCCGGGATAGATCCCAGTTCCTGCTGCATTTCTGCTGCTTCAAACCGGATGGCCTGCCAAACAGAGTAGGTAGCTGCATTATCTGAAGGCGAAGGAAGCGTTACGTTGAACTCATGGCAAAGGTCAATCACAAAATCCAGCGGACTTTTAATTATACAAGCCGATGAGTAAACCATGTCAAAAAAGTGTTTACTCTTAAACAAGACAGATAACACCGGCTGTATATCAAAATTGTTATTGCGGAATACCTGTGCCAGCGGGGTGATGATGGTTTGCTCAATGTCATTATCAATTTTATAATAAATGAAATAGCGATAGATCTTCCGGCAGATATGCTTCGACATCTCTTCCTGGGAGAAGATCATATCAAGCAACTCATCTACTTCCGAAGCGCCGCCCGGTCCGCTGTAGCCGGTTATTATTTTATTTCCGTAAAAGGCAGAGAACTCTTTATTGGATGAATCGTGCTTTCCGGCATCAAAGAAATAAGTAAAGCCGGTTGGGCTTACGGTGTGGCCGGTAAGCACCAGTGCGGCTGCTTTTACATCGCCCTCCGTGTACCTCGAATTCGGCCCCTTGCCTACAGTGTATAATTCCTGTAACTCTCTTGCATAGTTCTCATTGGGTGATTCCTTTAAATTACTGTCGCCATTTAAAAAGTACAGCATGGCAGGATCCAGCGTTACTGATTTAACCATGTTCTTGAAATTACCCAATGCATGCTGCCGTAAAGCTAGGTAATGGTCGTACCAGAATCTTGCTTTTATCTTTTCTGTATTCACTGAAGTGGTTGTCGCAAAATGATTATGCCAGAACACCACCATCTTTTCATGAATAGAACGGGTGGAATTGAGTGCCTGGCCCAGCCACCAGGTTTTAAAGGATTCTATTCTTTTTTCATTGAGGTCTTTATCTGCCAATGCAATACCCGTATTAATCCAGGTTTGCCAGGCTGCAACACCGGTTGGATCGGTATAACCATTCACATTATAATTATTCAACGGAACGCCTGAAGGCGAAGGTGCCTGCTGCAATATCTCATCTACTGCCTGCTGCATCGTTCTGCCCTTGAAATAATTTATATCGGTAAGTTTGGCGCCAAACAGGGTTCGCTTAAGCAGGTGAACAACCTGGGCGGTATCCCAGGTACCTGTATATTCCTGCAATCCTTCGCTAAAGACTGCCTGGCTGTTTTTTGCAGCAAACAAATGGGGATTCACTTCAGTTGATTTGGCTGGCAGTGTTTCGTTCATAAGAGCATTGGTTTAATAACTTGAAATAATTACCAGGCCAGCAACTGACCTGCAATACTATTTTGTGCCGGTATTATAGGGGATAATAAAATTCGGGTAAACAGTTTACCCGGATCAGTAAGGGTGATTCAGAGCCGGTATTTGACAACAAAAATGCTGCCAACCGTTTTTTAATCCGCAATTACAGCAGAAAATTTTCCGTTATTGAGTATTATGGTTTTTGTTTTAGTGAAATTACTAACCCGTATCGTAAAAATACCTTCGAGAATTCCGTCCTTCTTTTTTTCAAGCTTTGTTATTTTCACTATGTTCATGGTATCGTTCACAGTGTTTGAATAGGTATTACCAATTGAATCTGTATAACTGGCCAGTATCTCAGTATTGGTATAGGTTCTTGCGCTGTCGCCGGTAACCCGTATTATCAGGCTTGTCTTATTTGTAATACTGTCGGGCAACTTTCCATCCACCGCGGTAGTAAGCAAACTGCCGATCATTTCTTTACGGGCCGATACCACGGAAAGCGTTACTGGCACCGTATCCTGTTTGAAGCTGATGTAAAATGATCTTACTTCCGGTACCGGTTGTGGAGTAAGGTCATCCTGCTTTTCACAGGAGATGAGAACAGCCAATGTCAGTAAAGAAATAAACAGGAGAGGATGGATTTTCAGGATCCGTTTCATAGGTAAAAGGTTTCAGGAACTTTTTGCTGCAATATCAATGCCACTCTGCGGACAAGTAAAAAAAAATCCCGGCGCATGGCCGGGATAATATTTTATGATCAGGCGATCTATAACAATTTCGTTAGTTCGTCAACCAGTTCCCCTTTTGTAATGGGTATCCCCATTATTTTATTATACGGTTTGGCATCCACAAAATAAACATCACGGATGATCTTCACCAACTGCCCGTTATTTATCTCAGGAACAAGAACGGTATCAAAGTTCTTCAGAATATCGCCAAGGTTTTTAGGGAAAGGCCTGATATACCGCAGGTGTGCGTGAGACACGGCATGTCCTGCTTTTTGCAATTCAGCACAGGCACTCTTGATAGCGCCATAAGTACTGCCCCAACCAAGCACCAATACTTTTCCTTTTTCAGGGCCGCTGTCTAAATGCTGCTCGGGAATATGATCAGCGATCTTATCCACCTTTGCCTGCCTTGTCTTTACCATGTGCTGGTGATTATCCGGTTCATAACTGATATTACCGGTCACATCCTGCTTTTCCAATCCGCCTACCCGGTGTTCCAGTCCGGGTGTGCCGGGTATGGCCCATGGCCGAACTAATTTTTCATCTCTTTTGTATGGTTGAAATTTTCCGTCCCCATCCATGTTCTCTGTAAAATTCTGAGATGCATACTGCACTTTTATTTCTGGCAGGTCTGCTGATGATGGAAATTTCCATGGCTCGGCTCCATTGGCAATATATCCATCGCTTAAGAACATAACCGGTGTCATGTGTTGAACAGATATCCGTACGGCTTCATAAACAGCGCTGAAACAATCGCTGGGTGTTGATGCAGAAACGATGGGCATCGGGCATTCGCCATTTCTTCCATAGTAAGCCTGCATCAGGTCGCTCTGCTCTGTTTTGGTTGGCAGGCCTGTTGATGGTCCGCCTCGTTGTATATTTATAACTACCAATGGAATTTCAAGCATCACTGCCAGGCCCAATGCTTCGCCTTTTAATGCAATACCGGGGCCGCTGCTGGTGGTTACACCCAGGCTTCCGCCGTAACTGGCACCAATTGATGAGGTAATAGCAGCGATCTCATCTTCGGCCTGGAATGTTTTTACTCCAAAATTTTTATACCGGCTCAGTTCATGCAGGATATCGCTTGCCGGCGTAATGGGATAGCTTCCTAAGAATAATTGCAGTCCGCTTTTTTGTGAAGCGGCGATCAATCCATAAGCTACCGCCTGGTTGCCCATGATGGAACGGTAAGTACCCGGATCCATCTTCGCTTTCTCCACTTTATACCGGGTAGTGAATGTTTCGGTGGTATCGCCATAATTATAGCCTGCCTGCAATGCCTTTACGTTACTTTCAAATATCTCCGGCTTCTTTCCAAACTTCTCCTTAATGAACCCGATGGTGCTTTCCATATCCCGGTTATACATCCAGTATAAAAAACCCAGTACAAACATATTCTTTGCCCGGTCTTTTTCTTTCACACCCATGGTGATATCTTTCAACGCCTCTCTTGTCATCTTGGTAACATCCATCCGTATCACTTCATAATTGCCCAGGCTTTCATCGGTGAGCGGGTTAACGCCTTCCGGATAATTGGCCAGCCTGAGATTCTTTGCATCAAAGCCGTCTTCATTGGCAATGATCTTTCCGCCGGGCTTTAGTCCTTTGAGGTTTGTTTTTAACGCAGCGGCATTCATCGCAACCAGCACATCGCATGCATCGCCGGGAGTAAACACACGGTCGGATGAAAAACGAAGCTGGTAACCACTCACCCCGGGCAGTGTTCCTATCGGGGCCCTGATCTCGGCCGGGAAATCCGGGAAAGTAGCCAGGTCGATACCCAGCATGGCCGTGTTATTGGTGAACTGGCTTCCGGTCAACTGCATACCATCGCCGCTGTCTCCTGCAAACTTTATCACTACATCATTTAAAACTTCCTGTTTCATTGTTTTCTTTTATATATAGCGAAGTTAACGTTTTACCCTTTTGAAAAAACACGACATTCATCATATTTTAAGGGCAGAAATACTCAATCTGAAATTAATAATTTAGGTTTGTCCAAAATTTTTGAATGTACGACCTGCATGACTTTTTAACCCCTATCGACCTTCACCAGTTGAACGGGGATGGCGGTTATAACGACGGCCAGTTAGCCAAACACATTACGGCTTACGAAACAGAGATA
>DAOQRQ010000151.1:0-7090 GCA_035355815.1 Ferruginibacter sp.
TCAGCTTCTTAGTATCCACCCATTCCGCCCATATCCGGTGCGCCATGAGAATGTGGTGCTTCTTCTTTTGGTTTGTCGGCTATCACACATTCTGTTGTTAATAACATACCTGCAATAGAAGCTGCATTTTCCAAAGCCACACGGCTTACTTTGGTAGGGTCAATTACGCCCGCCTTAAATAAGTTCTCGTATATTTCGGTTCTTGCATTGAAACCAAAATCACCTTTGCCTTCTTTGATCTTCTGCACCACGATGGAACCATCAATTCCTGCATTGGAAGTGAGGCAACGGATGGGCTCTTCCAGCGCACGGCGAACAATGGCCATACCTGTTTGTTCATCGGCTATCTGGCCTTTTACTTTTGGTTCCAGGCTTGCAACGGCACGAATATAGGCTACTCCACCACCTGGTACAATTCCTTCTTCCACAGCCGCCCTTGTTGCATGCAGTGCATCGTCAACACGGTCTTTCTTTTCTTTCATTTCCACTTCGGTAGCAGCACCGATGTATAATACCGCAACACCGCCGGCCAGTTTAGCCAGGCGTTCCTGCAGTTTTTCTTTATCGTAATCAGATGTGGTTGTTTCAACCTGTGCTTTGATCTGGTTCACCCTTGCCGTGATATCTTTTTTAGAACCCTTTCCGCCCACAATGGTTGTATTATCCTTATCAATGGTTATGCTTTCGGCAGTACCCAGGTAAGTAAGGTCGGCGTTCTCTAATTTAAAGCCCTGTTCTTCACTAACAACGGTACCGGCGGTAAGAATAGCAATATCCTGCAGCATTTCTTTCCTTCTGTCGCCAAAACCCGGTGCTTTTACCGCAGCCACTTTAATGGTACCGCGTAATTTATTTACCACCAGGGTTGCCAGTGCTTCACCTTCCAGGTCTTCGGCAATGATCACCAGGGGACGGCCGGTTTGTGCCACTTTCTCCAGTATGTGAAGAATATCTTTCATGGTAGATATCTTCTTATCATAAATAAGAATGTATGGGTTGCTCAATTCCGCCTGCATCTTTTCGCTGTTGGTTACAAAGTACGGACTGATATAACCACGATCGAACTGCATACCTTCTACAATATCCACCGTAGTATCGGTGCCTTTTGCTTCTTCCACGGTGATCACCCCTTCTTTACCCACTTTTACAAACGCTTCGGCGATCAGCTTACCAATGGTTTCATCGTTGTTGGCAGATATCGTTGCAACCTGCTGAATTTTTTTGGTATCGTTACCCACCGCCTGGCTCTGGCTTTTTAAACTCTCTACCACTAAACTTACCGCTTTATCAATACCACGCTTAAGATCCATCGGGTTTGCACCGGCAGCAACCATTTTCAGGCCTTCGCTGATGATGCTTTGTGCCAGTACCGTTGCGGTAGTGGTACCATCACCTGCCTGGTCGGCCGTTTTAGAAGCCACTTCTTTTACCATTTGAGCGCCCATGTTCTCAATAGGATCTTCCAGTTCAATTTCTTTGGCAACAGTAACACCGTCTTTAGTAACAGAAGGAGCTCCAAACTTACGTTCAAGCACAACGTTACGGCCTTTGGGGCCCAGGGTCACTTTTACGGCATTTGCCAGCGTATCAACGCCTTTTTTCATTTTATTCCTTGCTTCAATATCGAAGAATATCATTTTACTCATGTTATATTGCCCCTATCCCCTAAAGGGGGATCAATCGCTGCGGAGCTAAACAGGTTTTGTTATTTTGAAATATTTTGAATTTAAAAGAACTGTGTTTCCACCCCTTCAGGGGATGGGGGTTATACGATCGCCAGGATATCACTCTCCCGCATGATCAGGTAATCCCTGCCTTCGATGGATATTTCGGTTCCGGCATATTTACCATACAAAACGGTATCGCCGGCTTTTACCATTACAGGTTCGTCTTTTTTGCCCGGGCCGGCAGCCACTACAGTACCACGCTGGGGTTTTTCTTTTGCAGTATCCGGTATGATGATCCCACCGGCGGTCTTTTCTTCAGCAGCAGCAGGTTCTACAATAACCCTGTCGTGCAAAGGTGTAATGCTCAGTTTCGCAGCATTCTTAACTTTAGCCATAGTTGTATTTGTTTGATTGATTTGAAGAATGAGTGCCGAAAAATTTCGGACGGCAAATGTAAACCAATTTTGTACCAAAGCAATAATTAAGAAATGATGGCAGAAATTGCCGCCTGATCCGTTGCTGACCGCTCATTGTCAGCAAAAAAGACAGTTGGCTGGCAGAAGGGTAAAGATTTTTTGGCAGAACAACAGGCTACTACCCCTAAACTTCTAAACCATCTAAACCTCCCAAACCCTAAAGCCTAAACTCCAAACCCTTATCTTTGCGCCTTTAAAGTTCTTGAGCATGATCAGCAGAAGAAATATCCGGGTAAAAGTGATGCAGGCCTTATACAGCATCGACAGCATGAGCGGAGACCTGAAACCCGGCGAAGCAGCAACCATCCTTACCAAAAAGATCGAGCAGAGCCGCCAGCTCCTTACCTACCTGCTTTATTTTATTACCGAAGTAGCCCGTTATTCTGAAGTGGATGCCCGGCAAAAAGCCTCTAAACACCTTCCCACCGCAGAAGACCTGAAGATAAATACCAAGATAGCCGGTAATGAGTTGTTATGGAAGATCCTGGAAGAGCCCTCCTATAAAAAAGTGATCGCCGAACTGAAACCCCGGAACATCGTGGATGCAGAACTGCTGAAAAAGATCTACCTGCAACTGGTGGCCTCCCCGGAATATGCGGAATATATCGAAGAGCCGAGCCGGGACAAAAAGGCTGAAAAGGAAATGCTTGCTTTCATCTTCAGCAACCTGCTGCTGCCTAACGAAGATTTTATTACACACCTGGAAGAACATTTCATTAACTGGGACGATGATGCCGAAATGATGAACCAGCTGGTGTTGAACTACCTGCAAAAACCTTCTCATTACAACCTGGCTGAAATACTAAGTCCCGATAAACTGGAATTTGCCAAAGGCCTTTTGCAGACCGTACTGGACAAGAAAGAACTTTGCATGGAACTGATAAAACCCAAGCTGAACAACTGGGATGCCGACCGCATTGCTGCGCTCGACCTTATCATCCTGCAGATGGGCGTTTGCGAATTCCTGTTCTTTGAAACGATACCCACCAAGGTTACCATCAACGAATACATCGACCTGGCAAAGGAATACAGCACGGTGCAAAGCGGGCAGTTTGTGAACGGGTTGCTGGATAACATTCACAAAGAGCTGACAGCAGAAAATAAGATACACAAGAAGAGTTTTAAAAACAGTACTTTATAAAATACATTTGCGAACAAAATGAAACAGATCACCCTGGCGTTGCTTTGCGGACTTACTTTATATTCATGCGATTTCCGCCGCAAGGATAAGATCGCCGATGATGGTGCCAGGATCACCGAACAGGCGCTGAAAGATTCCACCACCGTGGAGATCATTGATTCCGCCTACAATTTCGGAACCGTGGTTGAAGGCGAAAAAGTGGAATACAGTTACCGGTTTAAAAATACAGGTACCAAACCCCTTGTTATAATAACCGCCAGCGGCAGTTGCGGATGTACCGTTCCTCAACGGCCCGAAAAACCCATCATGCCCGGCGAAACCGGTTTTATAAAAGTGGTATTTAACAGTAAGGGAAGAGTGGGGCCAAATGAAAAGCACGTTACCATCACTTCCAATGCAAAGCCTGAGTTTCAACCATTATTGCTGAAGGGCGAAGTGCTGGGTGCAGCAAAACAATAACCGAACATAACTTTTAAATCAAATAAACAAACAACATGCAACTATTAAGTATTTTATTGATGATGGATCCCCAGGGCAAGGGAGGCAGTATGAGTACTATTATCATGATGGGCCTGATGATCCTGGTATTCTGGTTATTCATGATCAGGCCGCAGGCTAAAAAAGCAAAGAAGCAAAAAGAGTTCATCAACAACCTGCAAAAGGGAGATAAGATCGTTACCATCGCCGGCATTCATGGCAAGGTGAATAAACTGAATGATGATAATACCCTGGAACTGGAGACCAGCCCGGGCAGTTATATCAAGATCGAACGCAGCGCCATCAGTATGGAATGGACGGCCAATGTAAATGCACCGGCTGCTGAGGTAAAGAAGTAAATCAAAAAATTCTAAATGCTAAAATCCGTAATTGAGGTTTAACTTCGGTTGCGGATTTTTTTATGTCGTTAATCCGTTAATTAGTTAATTGGTTTATTAGTAGACCAGTCAACGGATTAACGGATTAACGGATTAACAGATAAAACTATGCTCCGAATAGGTCTCACCGGCGGTATCGGCAGCGGCAAAAGCACTGTGGCCAAAGTATTTGAAACACTGGGTGTGCCGGTATACTATGCCGATGATGCGGCAAAGAGAATTATGAATGAAGACGAAGAATTGAAAAAACAACTAAAACAGCAATTTGGTGAAACGGTTTATACAGAAGGAAAGCTGAACAGGAAAGCGCTGGCAGAAATTGTTTTTACCGATCCGGCAAAATTAAACCGGCTTAATGCCATTACACATCCTGCTACCATTGCCGATGCAGAAAGATGGATGCAAAAGCAAACCACTCCTTACGCCATAAAAGAAGCGGCTCTTATTTTTGAGAGCGGCGCCCAGGAATTTCTCGACTATGTGATCGGCGTAACCGCCCCTGCCCCACTCCGCATACAACGTACCATGCACCGCGACGGAATTACAAAAGAAGAAGTGATGGCAAGAATGGATAAGCAGATGGATGAGTCTATCAAAATGAGGCTCTGCGATTTTGTGTTAACGAATGACGAACAGGAAATGCTGCTGCCACAGGTGATTGAGCTGCATAGTAAGTTCTTGACCTTATCGAAATAACCTCCTGTTAGGATCCGAATATGAAATATCATACCGCCACTCTCTTAGTGGCCTGGTTTGTTCTTCTCCTGTTCAAAATTGTTTTTAAGCAATCAGCAGCAGGCATTACTATCGGGCTCTAAAACAGGTTGTAAAAACTTAATTTTTCTCATCACAAAAACTGAGAAGAATCATTCTTCCTGTTTACAACTGCCGTGTTTCTTTCGTACCTTAACCGTATGAAAATTTTTTCTGCAGAACAGCTAAAAAACTGGGATGTATTCACCATTACGCATGAGCCGGTTGCATCTGTTGACCTGATGGAACGGGCTGCCACCGCCTGCTGCAACTGGCTGATCGGGAAAAACTTCGGGGGCTTTCATTTTCGCATTTTTTGCGGTAAGGGCAATAATGGCGGCGATGGGCTGGCCATTGCACGGATGCTTATTAAACATCACTGCAGCGTTACGGTTTACATTCTTGAATTCGGGAATATGGGCAGCGATGATTTTCAAATCAACCTGGCCAGGCTGCACGAATGCTGCACCGATATTCATTTTATTCAATCGGCTGAGTTCTTCCCGGTGCTGAATGATACGGATGTTGTTATCGATGCCCTCTTTGGCACCGGGCTCAATAAACCACTGGAAGGGATAAGCAAAGAATTGGTAGCGCATATCAATCAATCATCCTGCACCATTGTTTCCATAGACCTTCCATCGGGCCTGTTTGCTGATAAGAGTTCAAAAAGCAATACGGTTATCAACGCTGCCCTCACGCTTTCTTTTCAGAATTACAAACTGGCTTTTTTATTACCGGAAAATGAAGACCATTGTGGCGAAGTTCACCTGCTGCATATCGGGCTGCATAAAGATTTTGAAACTGATGAGCCTGCCGTTTATGAATGGGTGGATAAAGAAATGATCAAAGGCATTTACAAACCGCGAAAGAAATTTTCGCATAAAGGAACATACGGACATGCAGCATTGGTATGCGGATCGTATGGCATGATGGGCGCCGCCGTATTAAGCGCCAAAGCCTGTTTACGAAGTGGTGTGGGTAAATTAACCTCCTGCATTCCCGGATGCGGATACGACATTCTTCAAACGGCTGTTCCCGAAGCCATGTGCCTGGCAGAAGATGAAAAATATCTTTTGTCTGCACCCGATCTTAAAATATTTGATGCCGTGGGTATCGGTCCCGGTATAGGCATACATGCTTCGGGCAAGGATTTTCTTTCAGCGGTTTTTCAAAAAACTAATAAGCCGATGGTAATTGATGCCGATGCATTGAATACGATCGCTGCAAACAAGGCATTGCTCCGGTCCATTCCTGCATCATCCATCCTTACCCCTCACCCCAAAGAATTTGAAAGACTCTTTGATAAAACTGAAAATGATGTTGAACGGCTGGAACTGGCTTTACAAAAAGCAAAAGAGCTTAACCTGTACATTGTACTAAAAGGGCATTATAGTTTTATAACCACCCCGCAGGGAACCGGCTATTTTAACAGTACCGGTAATCCCGGTATGGCCACGGCCGGTAGTGGTGATGTATTAACCGGAATTCTCACGGGTTTGCTGGCACAGGGATATACACCCCAAAATGCCGCCTTGCTTGGCGTTTACCTTCACGGGTTGGCTGGCGATATAGCCGCAGAGAAATACAGCCAGGAAGCCATGCTATCCGGTGATATCACAGACTGCCTCGGAACCGCATTTGACCGGATAAAAGCATAGTCTGCCCAAAAACCGCTTTCTCCCTGTAATTCATAGCAATAAAACCACATATTCTGTGTGTTTTTGCCCCATTTACCCTATTTTTGCCGTCCAAAATTCAGAACAACTATACTTATGGACAATTTGATTTACCTGGTTCCGGCAATGGGTGTTTTAGGCCTGTTGTACACATTTGTAAAATTCATGTGGGTATCCAAACAGGATGCTGGCACCCCCCGTATGCAAGAGATCAGCAATTACATTGCAGAAGGTGCAATGGCTTTCCTGAAAGCTGAATGGAAGGTTTTAGGTTATTTTGTGGTGATCGTGGGCATCCTGTTAGCTGTTATGGCACAGGCAAACCCTCACTCCCATTGGAGTATAGCCGTTGCCTTTGTAATTGGTGCAGTACTGAGTGCTACAGCCGGTTATATTGGTATGAAGGCCGCAACAAAGGCAAACGTACGCACCGCACAGGCGGCACGTACCAGTCTCAGCAAAGCATTGAACGTATCGTTTACAGGCGGCGCCGTAATGG
>DAOQRQ010000152.1:0-7015 GCA_035355815.1 Ferruginibacter sp.
TAAGTTCTTTAAATAACCCCCTGCCTAGGAGGGCAATAGATGAAGCCGTTCTGCGGCTTTTATTTGGAAGCTATCTTTCATAAATTTCTGAAAGTTTAAAATATACAGATATGAAAACATTCAAAACCTGCGACGCATGGATAAGCACCGGGCTCATCCTTTCTTTTATGATAATTAACATCATTGACAAACCGGAGAGTCTTATTGATACAAACATACTCACCGGGTATTTTGTGGTAGGCGGCTGGCAGGTGATCAGCATGCTGGTACATGCCTGTACCCGTTGCTTTACCGAAAGATGGGGCGCCCGGTATATTTATCACTGGCTCACCCTTATTTCGCTCGTTACCATACCCGGCTCTTTTTGGGTGCTTGCATTTACCGCCCCGTTCATGGCCATCTATTACACCGGACTTTGTTTCAGGGAAGTAAGAAAAATGAGTCAGCGGCCCCTGGATATTTTAAAATAAATTCTATAACCTTAAAACACATTTTATGAACTACATTATCATCACCTATTGCTTCTACCTCGTAATTACTATTGCTTTAACGGTTTGGGTGGCCCGGACCCTGTTTAAGAACGGCAAGGGTTTTTTAATTGATATCTTCCATGGAAATAAAGAACTTGCCGACAGCGTGAATAACCTGTTGCTGGTAGGATTTTATCTTATCAATATCGGTTATGCGGTGTATACCCTGCAGGTAACAAGCAGTGTTTCAAACTTCCAGGAAGTGATTGAAAAATTAAGCCTGAAAATAGGCCTGATCATCCTGATACTGGGCGCCATGCACTTTTTTAACCTGTACATTTTCTTTACACTCAGGAAAAAAGCAACACAGGAAGCAAGGTATAAGGCTCCGGCAGTTAATAAATAATACTGGTTCAACGACACAACCATGAACACGAATAATACGATACAGTCAACATGGTTTAAGGTAACAATGATAGCGATCTGCATTGCGGTTACAGTAACAATACTGAACCGGTATGCGACACTTATCCAGCACCTTCTGTCTGTGAAATATGATTGGCGGTTCGAATTGCTTATGGTGCTGGGTATGATCCTGTTTCAGTATCCATTCATTCGAACAAGAACAGGAAGGGAAAAACTGAATTATTACTTTAATATGCTGCTTGTATCCTTATTTGGCGCCTTTATGCTTATGCCATTGCTCATCCTGGATCATTACTCAGACCGCGGCGATGCCTTTAATATTGTATATTTCTTTATCGTTGTATTGATCATGTTCTTTGAACATAAAAGACGGGTCACAAAACTTCAATTGCCCGGGATCATTTCATATACCTGGGCCTTGTACCGGTTAATAATCCTAGTATTTATACTTTATTGATGAAAAAGAAAATAGTCATAGCAGGAGGAACTGGATTTGTCGGGAAATACCTTGCCCGGAAATTTAAAGAGTCGGGGAATGAGGTCATCATCATTTCAAGACAGCCTGCGCATGTTAACTGGATTGATCCGGAAGCGATAAGTGTAGCGCTTGAAGATGCAGAGATGCTGATCAATCTTGCTGGGAAGTCGGTAGATTGCCGGTATAATGATAAAAACAGGAAAGAGATATTTGGCTCCAGGATCGAAACTACCAAAGCATTGGGCGAAGCAGTTCTGCTTTGCAAAAACCCTCCAAAACTCTGGATAAACTCAAGTACTGCTACTATCTATCGTCATGCCGAAGACAGGCCGATGACTGAAAGCACCGGCGAGATCGGCACCGGGTTCTCTGTAAACGTTGCCACGAATTGGGAGAAGACTTTTTTTGATTTTAAATTACCCCACACAAGGCAGGTTGCTTTGCGAATGGCGATCGTTTTGGGAAAAGATGGAGGAGTGATGAGGCCATTGAAAAACCTGGTACGGTTTGGACTTGGTGGTAAGCAAGGGTACGGAAACCAAATGTTCAGTTGGATCCATATTGAGGACCTGTTCAATGTAATTCTTTATTTGCAGAAGAATAATAGCCTTACTGGCGTCTTCAATACATCTGCGCCAAACCCGGTAACTAATGGTACGTTAATGCATTTGCTCAGGAAAAAAATGGGCATACACATTGGCTTACCCACACCTGTTTGGTTACTTAAAATGGGTGCTGTATTTATCAAAACTGAAACGGAGCTGGTATTAAAAAGCCGCTGGGTTGTTCCCGAACGGCTATTGCAATCAGGATTTACATTCAGTTATCCAACACTAAACGATGCGTTAAATAATATCTTAGGAAATAGCAAATAAAAACTAAATCAGGAAATCAGGATTAACTTTGTACCAGTGAACGATCATCCCATCATATTATTCGACGGCATCTGCAATCTTTGCAACAGCGCTGTTCAGTTTGTTATCAAACGGGATAAGAAAGGCCGCATTCAATTCGCCCCGCTGCAATCGGATGTGGGGCAGAAACTGCTGAAGCAATACCAGTTACCGCCGGCATCCATGGAGTCTTTTGTTTTAATAGAAAATGGCAAAGCCTGGTCAAGGTCTTCGGCTGCCTTAAAAGTGAGTCGCCACTTGAGCGGATTATGGCCCCTGTGTTATGGTTTTATGATCGTTCCTAAATTCATCCGCAACGGTATCTACAACTGGGTAGCCGCCAACCGGTATAAATGGTTTGGCGTGCGGGAAGAATGTATGATCCCCACACCGGAGCTTAAAAAAAGATTTTTACAATAGCATGCAACCGAAAAAGACCTTAGTGATCGGCGCTTCCGAAAACCCGGCCCGCTACAGCAATATGGCCATAAAACGGCTGCTCAGTTACCAGCACCCGGTAGTGGCCATTGGAAAAAAGAAAGGTACGGTTGGTCCGGTTGCTATTGAAACAGAACAGCAATCATTCAGCGGCATTGATACGGTTACCATGTACCTGAACCCCTTGCGTCAGCCCGAATATTACGATTACATATTATCCCTCCATCCCAAAAGGATCATCTTTAACCCCGGGGCCGAAAATGATGAACTGGCCGAACTGGCCGAAAAGAACGGTATCAAACCCCTGGAAGCCTGTACGCTGGTGTTGTTGAACACCGGGCAGTTCTGATACTGATATATTCATTACCCAATGATCTGTTGGTAGCGTTTTTATGACCGTTACATACTAAAGGCTATTTATCTGCGTTAGATTCTTCAGAACACGTTATCCATTTATCCAAAAAACCAAATCCATGAAACATGTTGCATCCATTGCAATAATGTTGCTGTTTACGTTGATCGCAACAACCGGTTATTCTCAAACCGCCTCCAAACCGAAACAATTCAGCAATTTCCCTGACGTTATTAATTGTTCAGAAACCCAGTTGAGCAGTATCTTTAATTCAACCCCGGGTCAGAACGTCAATCTTGCTTTCTCAGATAATTTTTCCTTTTCCGGCGATGTGGTGAATAATGTGGTTAAATACAGCAACCTTCAATCGGCCGTTATCAAATCCCCTGCTTTTCACAATTCCATTTTCAGCATTTCAAAGATCACCAACAAAGACAACAGCATTTCTTATGTGGGCCGTATCGTTAACAAGAATTATTTCGACGGCTATGAGCTGAAAAAGAATGCGGCAGGCAATTATCAACTCATTAAAATGGAAACCGACCGGGTTATACAAGATTGTAGCCAATAAAAACATCTAATATTCAATATTGCAGATCCCCCAATGCATCATGAAAAAACATCTTACCTTACTACTCATCGCAGCAATTATAGTTTCTTTTAAAAGTTTTGCTGTTCCCAAGTACAACAGCTATCCATCGGCTGTTGCAACCATTTTCCTTGATTTTGACGGGCACTATGTGCAAAGCACTGTTTGGAACGGCGGCACGTCTTTCTATTGTGATCCTTCCGGTATGACGGATCCCCAGATCACCGAAGCATTTAACCGGGTAGCGGAAGATTACCGCCCTTTTGATATCAACATTACAACCGACTCCGCTGTTTTTTTGGCGGCGCCACTCAACAGGCGGGTACGGGTTATTATTACCACAACTAGCGGGTGGTATCCCGGCGTGGGAGGCGTTGCTTACATCGGCTCGTTTACCTGGGGCGATGATACGCCTGCGTTTGTATTCAGCGACCTGCTGGGACCTTACAGTCCGAAAATGGTGGGCGAATGCTGCTCACATGAAAGCGGGCATACGCTTGGTCTTTCGCATCAATCCAAATACGGAACTGATTGTAACACCCCGATAGAACCGTACAACGGCGGAGCAGGTGGAGGAGAAACAGGATGGGCCCCCATCATGGGCAACAGTTATTATAAGAATATGAGCAACTGGAACAATGGACCCACACCTTATGGATGCACTTCGGTACAGGATAATCTTTCCATCATCTCTACCCAAAACGGTTTTACTTACCGGCCCGATGATTTTGGAGAAACACTGAACAGCAATACCTACACACTCAATTCAGCAAACTTTACCGTGAACGGTTTGATAGGAACCAATGCCGATAAAGATGCGTTCAGATTTTCACTGGCACAAAGTGTAAATCTTCATATCAACGCTGTTCCGTTTAATGTGGCCAATAATTATATCGGGGCAAACCTGGATATACGGGTTGAGTTGTATAATTCTTCTGCCACGCTCATCCGGGTGTACGATCCCCTTACCACGATGACGGTGACGATCGATACGGTTTTAAATGCCGGAACCTATTACCTGAAAATTCACGGCACAGGCAACAGCAATACGGGTTCGTATGGGAGCCTGGGTGCTTACACACTCAGCGGCATCGCGGGTACCTTACCCATACATGATGTACAATTAACCGGGTCGGTTAATAAAAACAGGCACCAGCTCAACTGGCGCATCATTGCCGATGAACCGGTGAAAACAATGCTGATCGAAACATCTGATGACGGATCGAACTTTAATTCATTAACGGCGTTGAATGCGACGGCTTTAAGCTTCATTTACCAGCCATATAAAACCAATACGGTTTATTACCGGTTAAAAGTAACATCGGTGCTGGACCAAACCGTTTATTCCAATACCATTGCGTTAAAAGGAACCGGTAATACGGAGAAACTTTTCCAGGTTTCTTCCCTGGTACAAAATGAAGTGCTCATCAATGCATCCGTTAATTACCAATACCAGTTACTTGATATGAACGGAAGAATGATCGGCAACGGGGCAGGTTTAAAAGGCATCAACCGGGTGAATGTTTCCGGCCATGCTTCCGGTATGTATATGATCCGGCTTTTCAGTAACAATGAACAACAAACCGAACGAATTATAAAACAGTAAGGCAGATTCATGTGTAAATCTGAAGGGGCAGCGGGGGCTGCCCCTTTTTCATTTCTATTCCTTAATACAGCAGTATTTCTTACATAGCCATCGAAGCCATTCTACATGCACGGTAGAAGGGTTTTTAGAATTTCCGGCCTTTGAAATAACCCCATTTTCACTGCGTTTGTTTTGCAGAACCTGTTATCCGAATAGAACCAAAATCCATTACCATGAAACAACCTGCATCCCGTGCATTGGTGCTGCTGTTTGTATTTATTGCAACAACCGCTTCTTCTCAAACCATTGCCAAACCAAAGCAGTTCAGCAATTTTCCTGATGTGATCAACTGCAGCGAATCCGTCTTAAGCAGTGTGTTTACCTCTGCCCCGGGCCAGAACATCAACCTTTCTTTCTCCGGTAATTTTTCTTTTTCCGGCGTGGTAATAAACAACCTGGTTAAATACAGTAACCTGCAAAGTGCTGTTATCCGTTCGTCCTATTTCAACAATTCTGTTTTAAGTATTTCAAAAATCATCAATAAAGACAACAGCGTGTCTTATACCGGCCGCATCATAAATAAAGATTATTTCGATGGCTACGAATTGAAAATGAATACAGCAGGCATTTACCAACTGCTGAAAGTAGAAACCGATCGTGTGATACAGAATTGCAGCCAGTGATAATGCCCTACCTAAATCCACCTACTATGAAAAAAATATTTACCCTTTTATTTCTTGCTCTTTCCGGACTAACGGCACTTGCTGTTCCCAAGTACAACAGCTACCCATCGGCTTCGGCCACTATCTTTTTGGATTTTGACGGACAGTTTGTGCAGGGCACCGTGTGGAACGGGGGTAGTTCTTTTTACTGCGATCCTTCCGGTCTCACCGATCTGCAGATCACCGAAGCATTTAACCGGGTGGCGGAAGATTTCCGGCCTTTTAATATAAACATCACTACCGACTCCACTGTTTTTTTAGCAGCGCCATTGAACAGGCGTATGCGTATCATCATTACAACCACCAGCGCCTGGTGCACCGGGGTGGGCGGGGTAGCATATGTTGGTTCTTTTATCTGGGGCGACGATACGCCGGGATTTGTTTTTAGCGACCGCCTCGGTCCTTTTAGCCCCAAGATGGTGGGCGAAGCCTGTTCGCATGAAAGCGGTCATACCGTAGGGCTATCACACCAGTCGAAATACGGAACCGTGTGCAGCACACCCGAAGAGCAATATAACAGCGGTTCCGGCGGCGGAGAAACCGGTTGGGCCCCGATCATGGGTAACAGCTATTACAAGAACATAAGCAACTGGAACAACGGGCCTACGCCTTATGGCTGTACAAACATGCAGGATAATCTTTCCATCATTGCCACGCAAAATGGATTTACATACCGGGCAGATGATTATGCCGAAACATTGAACGGAAGTACATACGTTTTGCCATCAGCAAATTTTACAGTGAACGGCATCATAACCACCAATGCCGATAAAGATGCGTTTCAGTTAACCCTTTCACAGAATGCAAACATTCATCTTACCGCCATTCCTTTCAATGTTGCCAATAATTACATTGGCGCAAACCTTGATATAAAGATAGAACTGTATAATTCTTCTGCTGTTCTGCTGAGAACATACGACCCGGGCAATACGGTTAGTGTTACGATAGATACTGTTTTAAATACAGGCACTTACTATCTTAAAATAGATGGAACCGGTAATGTGAATGTGGGCGAATACGGAAGCCTGGGTTCTTGTACCATCAACGGAACATCCGGTGCTT